>JAJYZM010000208.1 GCA_021799935.1 bacterium
GGAACAAAGTGGTCCGGAACTAAAGCGATTTTTTTTCTGTCGAAAACTTCGGCTACTCCTATAGCTTCAAACTCTTTTATGGCTATAGGGGCGGTAATATCGTTGCCGAGAGCGATATTCACCCCGGCGTTTACGATATCGCCGGGAGACACGGTTTCGTTAACGGTATGACTCTGAATTATTTTTTCCGTAATAGTTAAAGGTCTTCCCATTTCTTTCCCCTTTTATTTATAGTCTAAATTTATGCTTTGTTATGCGCGCATTTCCATTTCGCAGGCCGATTTATCGGCGGAGTTTGCATTATTGTTGACATAGAGCTTGTTTAAAGCGTTGACATAAGCCTTCGCGCTTGCTACCACGATATCGGTATGCGCGCTTCTTCCGGTAATACCTATTCTCTTATCGGCATCTTCTATGGTAACCGAAACATCGCCCTGCGCTTCAGTCGTTCCTCTTATGGATTTAACTTCGTAAGCTACGACCTTTGCCCCGGAATTAACAATTTTTTCTATGGCGTTTATGGCCGCGTCTACCGGACCGTTTCCGCATGAAGAGTCATGTTTTAATTCACCGTCAACCATTAATTTGACCATTGAAAGAGGCGAAACGGTATCGCCGCAAACTACGTTTACGTATTTTAGCTCATATTTTTCGAGAGGATGCGATTTTGCGACAAGAGAATCTATATCTTCGTCGTAAATATCTTTTTTTCTATCGGCTAAAGCTTTAAATTTGACAAAAGCGGCTTCTATTTCTTCGTCCTTTAATAAATATCCTAAAGACGAGAGTTTTTCTTTGAAAGCATGCTTGCCGGAATGTTTGCCGAGCACTAATTCGTTAGGCTGTCTTCCTACGCGTTCCGGGGTCATAATTTCATATGTAGTTTTTTCTTTTAATACGCCGTCCTGATGGATGCCCGCTTCGTGAGCAAAAGCATTTTTGCCTACTATAGCCTTATTAGGCTGAACGGATATTCCCGTTATATGGGTTAAAAGCTGGGAAGACCTGTATATTTCGGCCGTGTTTACTCCCGTAACCGCATTATATATATCTTTCCTGACGTCTAAAGCCATTACTATTTCTTCTAACGCCGCATTTCCGGCGCGCTCGCCTATGCCGTTAATAGTACATTCTACCTGATTCGCCCCCGCTAAAATCGCCGAAAGGGAGTTTGCCGTGCCTAATCCCAAATCGTTATGGCAGTGAACGCTCAATATAATATTTTCTATACTCTTAACTCTTTTCCGTATATTTTTTATAAAGTCATAAAATTCAAAAGGGGTCGTAAAACCCACGGTATCCGGAATGTTCACGGTCGTAGCGCCGGCGGCTATAACTCCTTCTATTACTTTGCATAAGAAATTCATATCGGTTCTTGTGGCGTCTTCTGCGGAAAACTCTATATTTTCTATAAACGATTTAGCATATTTTACCATGTTGACCGCTTTTTCGTATAATTCTTCCCGGCTCATTTTAAGTTTATGCTTAAGATGCACGTCGGATGTAGCGATAAAAGTATGTATAACCGGTTTTGAAGCATATTTAACGGCGGAATACGCCCTGTATATATCTTTTTCGTTTGCCCTTGCAAGTCCGGCTATCTCCGGCCCTTTTATCTCCATGGCTATAGCTTTTACCGCTTCAAAGTCGCCTTCGGAAGCAATGGGAAAGCCGGCTTCTATTACGTCTGCCCCAAGACGGGAAAGCTGACGCGCAAGGTTTAATTTTTCTTCTATGTTCATACTTGCCCCTGGAGACTGTTCGCCGTCTCTCAGGGTAGTATCGAATATTTTAATTTTTTTAAATTTATTATCGCCCACAAGCCCTCCGAAACACTGTCTATCTAATTTCTTTATTCTTTTTTATCTTAACACTAACGAGATAAAAATACAATAGCGGCGAGATAAAAGAATACAGGAGAAAAATCGCAAAAAGGGATTCGACGGGTTTAATTATAATTATAATCAGAGTTAATAAAAGCAAAACTAGCGACTCGAACGCCCTGCGCTTAAAAACGGAGAAATCTTTCATCGCAAAATAGCCTATGTTGCTTACCATTAATAATCCTGCGGCAACAGTCAAAATAAGCATTATTTCGCTTATTAACGCGGTTTTTAAAGAAAATTCGGTCATAAAGAAAAGAAACGAAACAAGAGTCCCCGCGGCGGCAGGAGAAGGAAGCCCCATAAATTTATTATATTCTACCGAATTTCGCTGAACGTTAAATCTGGCAAGCCTGAGCGCCGCTCCTAGGAGATAAACGAAAACAGCCGCCCATCCTGCCCTGCCGTAGCCTATAAGAAACCATTTAAATACCAATACTGACGGAGCGGCTCCGAATGCGATAAGGTCTGACAATGAATCGTATTCGATGCCGAATTTAGAGCTGGTATTTGTAAGTCTTGCGACTTTTCCGTCTATACCGTCAAAAAAAATCGAAGCTATTATAAGCCATCCGGCAACCCGGTATTTTCCTTCTATAGAGTTAATAATGGAATAAAACCCCGATAGAAGCGAAATGCTGGTTATTAAATTAGGCAAAAGAAATACGCCCTTAGTCATGCTGTTCTTATAAATATTATTGGAGGCTAAGACGTCTTTTAAGGGTTGATGCGGTTTTTTATGCTTATTTAACGTTATCATTTAAAATAATTTACGATATTTTGCCTATAATCGTTTTTCCGGAAAACACTCTGTCTCCAACTTTAATTCCCTGTTGAAAACTTAAAGGCAGATATAAGTCCAATCTGGAGCCGAACTTAATTAAACCGAACCTGCTTCCCGATTCCACTTTATCTCCTTCTTTGATATTGCAGACTATTCTTCTCGCGATAAGTCCCGCTATCTGAACAAAAGCTATTCTAGTATTTTTTTCGCCCGCAGTATCTTCTATATTTAATATTACCCCGTTAAACTCGTTTTCGAGCGACGCCTTGTCTAAATTAGCGGAAAAAAATTTTCCTTTGTTGTAAATTATCCTTTCCGCTCTTCCGCCGATAGGAATTCTGTTTATATGAACGTTAAACAGAGACATAAAAATGCTTACCTTAACGGCTTCTTCTTTTAAAAATCTATCGTCGAAAACTTTTTGCAAAAAAATCACCCTGCCGTCTGCAGGCGAAACTATTTCGCCGCCGCTTAAAATACAATCGGGTTTGCGTTCCGGATCTCTAAAAAAATAAATACTGAAGATAAAAAACAAAAAAAACAAAAAAAACAACGATAAAAAAAGATATTTTAAATATGTATATTTTGCGTAAAAATACAAAAATAAAAAAAATACGGAAAGAAACAATATTACTGTTATAATTTTAGTTCCTTCTTTCGCGATATATTTCATTTTCGTATCAGGGGAGCAGATTTAAAATCCGTCCCTAAACTTTTATTTTAATTTTTCGATTTATCTACTATTTTATTTTTAGTTATCCACGGCATCAATGAGCGTAATCTATTCCCGACCCTTTCAAGCTGATGCTCTTCTCCGTTTCTCGTAAGGGCGTTAAACGAAGG
>JAJYZM010000209.1 GCA_021799935.1 bacterium
ATCTTCTATAAGGACTCCCTCAGGCGCATCGTGCGAAATAAAAATATCTATGCTTTTGCCTTCTTTCCCTTTGTTTTCGTCGGCATATCTCAATAAATTGTCTATCTCGGATTTGGTATAATATCTGTCCGACTCGTTATGCCCGAAATGTTCGGGGTCGTATTTTCCGCCTATGCCGGCGACTATAAGGCGCTCTTTGCCTGTACTTGTTTCGGCTTCTATTTCCGCTACCGTTCCATTCGGGATATAGAACAGATTTTTAAGAACCTCGAAATCCCCAGATAATTTTACCGAATTAAGAAAATCAAAATCTTCGTTATTTCCGTTTACGAAATACGTCTTAACGGGAACAGCTTTCTTTTCGCGGTACCATGCCGGAAAATCTCCCGTTCCGCTATGAAATTTTGTAACCCCGTCATGATAATCAGCGTTTATCCATATGCCGAAATCGCCTACCTGCAAAATCACGTCGAAATTAGTTTCAAGTTCCGACTCGAATTTTTTAATACACCGGTAAAATTTATCTATTCTTCCGTGAACGTCCCCCGCCGCGCAAATATTCATTATTTTTTGAACTCGCCGGCCTTGAGTTTTATTTTTTCCTTTATAAAAGAAACCAAATCGGCAATACCTTCGTTAACCTCGCCGCCGCAGTCCGCCTTTTTTTTGCACGACGTTTCGAAGATTATCAGGTTTTTATTTATAGACAGTGCATTTTCCTTTATCTTTGCGATGTCAGAATCGAGCGCGGGGAGCAGGTCTATTTTATTTATAACCATCACTTCCGATTTATAAAAAGCCGCCGGATATTTCAAAGGCTTGTCGTCCCCTTCCGTTACGGAAAGCACCACGGCTTTCATATCTTCCCCAAGGTTAAAAGAAGTCGGACAGACTAAATTCCCGACGTTTTCTATAAAAATTACGTCCGCGTCTTTAGTATCCAGCTTATCTAAAGAAACGCTTACCATTTTTGCGTCGAGATGGCACGTTCCGTTCGTGATAATCTGATATGCCGGAATGCCCAAGCCGTCAATACGTTTTTTGTCGAGGTCGGTTTCCACGTCTCCTTCTATAACCGCAGTCTTAAACCCTTCCGATTTCAAAACCGGCACTATCGATTCCAACAGCGAAGTCTTTCCAGAGCCGGGGGAGCTTAAAAAATTCATAACGAAAGCCCTGCCGAATACCGCTTTGTTTTTTTTAGCGATAACTTCGTTGGATTCCATAGCGTTTCTCTGAACCGTTAAAGACCTGCCGCTTCTGCCCGCGCTTCCGCCTTTGCCTCCCCTGCTAATACGGTTATAATTCAACATAAAACCTCCTTCTTTCATTAATCCACCATAATTTCCTCTATCTTGATTTCGTCGGAATCGTTTGAGACAAAATCAAGCAAAACGCCTTTAAATCTTTCGTCGTTAAGATTTTCAAAAGCAAAACCAAGATAATTCTTATCTATGCCGGAATATTTGCCGATATTGAGCCTGACGGAATTTACTTTATTCACTCCGTCTAAATATCCGTTTTCTTCGAGCGTATCGACTATTTCAAGCGCTATAGAAAATTCATGCATAAAACTCGAAAATAAAAAATTTAACAAAAAATAAAAAATTAATTTGACATTTTATATTTTTGCGATATGATGAAAGAAATAAATTTATTATATAACATTTATCCTCAAAATATATAATAAAAATATCGTCGTCTCCGTTTATTTGCTTTTTAAACTTATAAAATTAATTTATTTATCGATAATTTAATTTAGGAGGCTGTATGGACAACGATAACCATTCCAACTCTAACGGCAATAATCAGAATCCCGGTTTCAAATGGGACCCTCTAAGATTTATCTCCAAGCATCCCGGCGAAGTTTTGAAAAAAGTCGATAAACGGTTAGACGCTCTCGAAAAAGAATACTTTAACGATAAAAAAGACAAAGAAGAAAACCTTCCTAATATATTTAGCCTCTATGGAGTTACAAGAAGGGATTTCCTTAAATGGAGCGCATTTCTGACGTCGGCTTTAATGCTGCCTTACATATTCAAACCCAGAGTAGCGAGAGCCGCAAATATTCTCACCAGAACGCCTTTTATATGGCTCGATATGGCCGACTGCATGGGAAATACCGAAGCTTTTATAAGAAACGCAAATCCTACTCCGGCCGAAATAATACTTAATTATGTAAGCGTGAACTATATGGAATCTATAATGGCTCCCGCAGGTTATCAGGCGGAGGCAAGAAGAATAGAAACCGTCAAAAAGGATAAAGGCAAATATATACTCGTGGTCGAAGGCGCGATACCTACCGGAATGGACGGAAAATATCTGACCATAGGGGCAAAAGGAGATACAGGCTTAAAAATAGTTAAGGAAACTGCGAAAAATGCAGGGATTATAATCGCCATAGGCAACTGCGCCGCTTATGGGGGAATACCGGCCGCGCATCCAAACCCCACTTCGGCGGTAGGCCTTAGCTCCGTCACAAACAGAAACGTTATAAATATTCCGGCCTGTCCGGCAAATCCTGTAAACGTGGTCGGCACCCTCGTAGAATACATACTTGTGGGGAAAGGCCCCCAGCTCGACAATATCGGGCGTCCGCTATGGGCATATTCCGGAAGGCTCCACGACAACTGTTACCGGAGAGGACATTTTGAAGCGGGCGAATATGTCAGGCAGTGGGGCGACGACGGAGCCAAGAAAGAGTATTGCTTATATATGATGGGATGCAAAGGGCCTTTTACGTGGAACAACTGCACTACCGTCGAATATAATCAGGATATGAGTTTTCCTATGAGGGCGGGGCATGGATGCATAGGCTGTTCGGAACCTGTATTCTGGGACAGGATGACGCCGTTCGAGAAGCCTAACACCGATGCAAAAATTATACTGCCTGCCGTAGAGGCGACCGCCGATGAATTCGGGGTGGCTCTCCTTGGAGCGGCCGGCGTTGGAATTGCCGCCCATGCCATATATACGGGCGTCAAAAAGAAAAGAGAAGCCAAAAAATCTAAAAATGAAAAAAGCGGGGATTCCGGCAAAAATAATGACAAGACGGAATAAGATAAAATAATTTAAAATTTTCCAAATCAACATAATATATGGAGGATATATGGCAACAAAAATCATAGTCGATCCCGTTACGAGAATAGAAGGCCACCTTAGAATAGAAGCTACCCTTAACGGCAATGAAATCAGCGAAGCATATTCTTCAGGCACGCTTTTCAGGGGCATAGAGCTTATACTTAACGGAAGGGCTCCGGAAGATGCGGGTCTTTTCGCCCAGAGAATTTGCGGAGTATGCACTTATGCCCATTACGAAGCCGCAACGTGGGCCGTCGAAAACGCTCTCGGCATACATCCGCCCAAAAACGCAAGAATTGCAAGAAATATACTTAAAGGCGCACAGATGGTTCAGGACCATTTGGTTCACTTTTACCAGCTTGCCGGATTGGACTGGGTCGATATCGTATCCGCGCTTAAAGCCGACCCTAAAAAAACCATGGAC
>JAJYZM010000210.1 GCA_021799935.1 bacterium
TAATAAATCAAATTTAACGACTACAAACGGCACGACTGCGGGAACGGTAAACGATTATGCTTTAAGCTTTATAGGCCAAAGCGTAAAAGCCGATTTTATAGAGTTTTCGGGATATGAAAACGACACGGCTTCAAATCAAACCGTTAATTTTAAAACTCCCTATACGTCGTTTGCATATTTAGTAAGTCCGCAAATAACGGGTTTGACGGTTTCTGTTTCTACTACGGGAATTACCATAACAACGCCGAATAATACGACGTTATATAGCGGCGCGATTCTTATAATGGGTATTTAAAAAATGCTTGAATTTATCGATATAACTGAAGATAATGAAACGGTTATATCGGAGCATTTAAGAATTGAGAATTATAATTTACTTCATTTTAAGGATATAAAAGATGATTTTAAAGCTATTTATTTTCAAGATAGTTTTATTGGGATTATTTCTTTACTTTTTGGCAAAAAAACGGGAATCGTAAACGAGCTTTTTTTATGCGAAGAATACAGAAACAGCGTATATTTTAAATATGTAATTTATTATATATTCGGCGAATTTCAGAAACGAAATATTAAATTTAACGTATTCCAGGTAGATATTGACGACTTAAGAAGTATAAATTTTCACGTAAAAAGGGGAGCAAAAGCGACGAAGTATAAGGTAAATTTTATAAGCTATATAAGGGATTATGTTAATAAAATCGAAAAAAAATGAAAAAAATATTGATTTTAATTTATTTTGCGGTTATAATTTATGTAATATATTATTTATACGAAAAAAATATATTAGGTTTTAAAAATATAACAACGTCAGGCGGTTCAAGCGCAAACAATATTTTAACGGGGAGTTATCAGCAATTGAATAATTTAATATCGGGAAACAGTATTTGCGGAAACGATATTGAGCAGATAGGACAGTCCTATAATATCCCGTCTTCTATAAATTTAACTAATTTAGTAAGGGCGATTATTTATCAGGAATCAAGCGGAAACTGCCAGGCTTACTCTCCGGTATCAAATATTAATGCAATGGAATCTTGGGGTTTAATGCAACTTACGGAGCCGGTTATCCAGGAATACGGGTATAATATAGCGCAGGCGCAGACCGGACAAACTAACGTTTATATAGGCGCAAATTATATATGCTCCTTACTCGAACAAAATAATTATAACATTGCAAATGCGCTTTCAATGTATAATTCAGGCGGTTTAAACGACAGCACGTATGCAAATTCGGTTATGGCAAAATATAACAGTTTAAATTCAACCGGCGTATGCTATGATAATTCAGGAAACGCCTATGGAGCTATACAATGCTGTTAAGTTTGAGTTTAAGTCAAATATTTATGCTTGGCGGCCTGGCCGTTAATTTAATATCGATAATAGTTTTAATATCGAAATTAGGCATATTTATAGGGACGGTAAACGAATCTATCAAACAGCACGAGAAAAGAATAAATACTTTAGAATCGCACATATTTACAAGACGTTCGACCGATAGTATATAAAAATTTAATTAAAAGAGGTGTTAAAATGGAAAAATTCGACTTTGTAAGGAGCCTTGAGTTAGGCTTAGGCTTTTCGCTTGGAGTTTTAATAATACTTTTCGTCTTCAGCTTTATTATGCCTATGCCTATTAAAGTTCAGGCTTGAAAAGATAGACGGCTTTTATTTAAAAGCATAATAGGGGAGCTATGAAATGAAAAACAAAAAAACGGGAATTGCGATAGCAATAATTGTATTTATCGCATTAATAATCTTGATATACTTTTTATCGAAAAGCAATAGCACCACTCTTAACGGAGCCGGAGCCGGAAGCATACTAAATAATTTACCCGGTAATTTAACCGGAGCCGGTTTTAACGGAGTGTTTACGTCTAATCCTTTTCAGCAGGTATTGACGGGCGCAAACAGCACTTGGCAAAGTTTGTTTAATTCAAACGCCACGAGCGGAGCTTATAACATAACGCCGCCAACGTATATTAACGGCGGGAATACGTTAACGAGCAATAACGGAAGCTCGGCTCCGACGTTAGATTTACAATATATGCCGCAAGGTTGCACGATAGATAATTATTTAGCCGGAAACTGCTAAAAGAGGTTAAAATTATGTCAGTTTATCTAAATATAGACCAAGCAAACGCAAGCGAGAATATACTCGGCATTACCGACCCGCAAACGATAGCATTAGTTGCGGCCGCCGCTTTAGTCATCGCTTTAGCCGTAGGCGGAATTATTACTATACCCGCGTTAATTGGTTTAGTTCTCGGTTTATTGGCCGCATACGGAGCAATTTATACGTATGATAATATATCGAACAGCATTACAAACGCTTTAAGCGGCCTATATAACGGTATATCAAATATTTTAGGCGGTAATACTACGGCGGCAGATTTTATTTTTGCAGTGATAATTATCGCTGTTATATTAACGCTTGCTTATTTAGGATATGAAATTTACGAAAACATTTAAACCGGAGGTTAAAAAATGAGTATTGAAACCGACATTACAAACGAAGCTAAAGTAATTAAAACGGACGTTTCCAACTTTGTAGAAACGGCCATAACGGACGTTAAAACGGTATTTAAAGACCTGGCTATCGACTTACCTATTGCCGAAAAGGTTATTGAAAACGTATTGACTAACGATATACCTATCGCAGAATCCGTCGCCGAAATAGTTTATCCTCCGGCCGATAAGTTTCTCGAGATCTTAAGTTTCATAGGCGGTAATCTTATAGCTATTGCAAAAGCGAGCAACGATACGACCGCGGTTATAAACGGTATGCTTACGAATAAATCAAAAAATTTATCCGTTTCACAAGCCGACGCTTTAGCCACGAGCGCAAAAACAACTTATGAAGCCACTAAAGCGAGCGTAGATAAAATAACTGAAATATTGCATAACGGCATATCTTATGTGCCAAAAAGCGAGGCATAAAAAAGATTTAAAATGAGTAAATCATTTAATAAGCTTGAAAGAAAAATTGCTAAAGAGTATGAAAAGAAAGGAAAGAGCAAAACGAGAGCCGAATATATTGCAAGGGCAACGGCCGGAAAAATAGCCAGAAAGAAAAAGGGGTTATTATGAAAAAATATACGAAGACCGGAAAAAGAACAAAAGCATATGAAAAAAAGATAAACGAATCTTGGGCAAAGTTTGACTGGGACAAAGCTTTTAGAAAATCAAGCGATTATATGAATAAAAAAAGAAAGGGGTTATTATGATAGTTTACTTAAATTTTAACGGTAAAACATATACATTAAATTTAACAAATATTGACGAATGGACACGGCAAGCGAGTATATCGGCGAGCGATATGCAAGCTTTCATTAAAGAGGTTATAAAGAATAATCCGAATATCTTGAGCGAGTAAAATTATGAATGAAATATATCAACTTTCATTAGCTTTTTTTGCAGGCTGTATAATACCTTTAGGAATCGGTTTTATTGTATTTACAATAATGTTATCGGAGAGAAAAAAAATAAATTTTATGATAACTGAA
>JAJYZM010000211.1 GCA_021799935.1 bacterium
ATTCCTCATTTAACGGAATCTCGTCTAAATATATCTCGCATCCGCACCCGTAGCCGATTACGTTAAAAATATCTTTAACGAGTCCGTCGCTTATATCCGTTAATGAACCGGCAAGTTTTTTTTCCGATAATTTTCTGCCTAAATTTATCCTCGGTTCCGGAAGTTTATGTTTGTTTATGAAATTTTCTATGAGTTTTTTATCCTCCAGACCGAGATTTGGATAGTTTTTAAATATATAATCTTTATTGGAGTTAAGATAAAACGCCATCCACGAATTTCCGAGTTCTCCGGAAACATATATTTGCTCGCCTTTTTTGGAGCTGAATCGCCTGACGACGTGTTTGTCTTTATAGTCGCCTATTATGGTAGCGGATATCGAAAATTCGGAAGATTTTGATATATTTCCGCC
Organism: bacterium; assembly: GCA_021799935.1. The sequence goes on from JAJYZM010000211.1 coordinate 410, forward strand.
TATAAGCGATACCCTGTATTTTTTTGCAGTGTCTATAATACCTCGTAATGTTTGTTTGATATCGGCTTCATTTACATATGCAGGCATAAAAAGGGACAAAACAAACAACCTCGGAATTCCGCCCATAGCGGCAATATCGCTTAAATTTACAAGTAAAGTTTTTTCCCCTATTTCATAAAAATTATATAAATCAAAATTGAAATGGACGTTTTCGGTTATACTGTCTGAACTCACTAGCATAACGTTTTTATCTTGTATGATAGCGCAATCGTCCCCGATTGATTTAATAATTAACGACTTATTAAAACTTTGAGTTTCCGAACTTAATAGTTCTATCTCTTTTATCAGCCGCGTTTCACTTAACTTTTCTTTTTTTAGCACCCTTATTTTTTTTAGCCGGCTTAATTTTATTAGAATCTGAATTTACATTCGTATCCCCGCCGGATATACCTATTATTGCATGTTTTATGACTTCGTCCATATGCCTTACGGGTATAAATTTCAAATTTTTCTTGACTAACGGGGAAATATCTTCGAGGTCTTTCTTGTTCCTTTCGGGTATAAGAATAGTTTTTATTCCAGCCCTTAAAGCGGCTAATGATTTTTCTTTTAAACCGCCTATAGGCAGGACGTTGCCCCTTAGGGTTATTTCGCCGGTCATGGCGATATCTTTTCTAACCGGCTTTTTTAATACAGCCGAAATCAGCGAAGTCGCCATAGTGATTCCCGCGGAAGGCCCGTCTTTCGGTATGGCGCCTTCGGGTATATGTATATGAATATCGTTTTTTTCAAACGTATCGGTTTTAATTCCGAGTTCGTCAGCTTTAGAGCGGGCATAGCTGACTGCGGCATGAGCCGATTCTTTCATAACGTCGCCGAGCTGGCCGGTAAGAGATACAGCCCCCTTGCCTTTAACGAGTATAGTTTCTATATAAAGAACTTCTCCTCCGACAGGCGTCCAAGCAAGACCGGTGGCTACTCCTATTTCGTCTTTCTGCCTTTCTTCTTCGGGAAGTATTTTTATGGTTCCGAGGTATTTATGTATGTTTTTATCGGTTATAATATATTTCTTAATTTTATTTTCGGCTATATTTCTCGCGACTTTTCTGCATACCGTACCTATTTCTCTTTCTAAATTTCTTAAACCTGCTTCGCGGGTATAACCGGCAATAATAGATTTTACCGCGCTCGGCTTAAATTCGATATAATCTTTTTTTAATCCGTTTTCCTTAATCTGTCTGGGTATAAGATATTTTTCGGTTATTTTTTCTTTTTCTTCCAAAGTATAGCCGGACAGATTTATAATTTCCATCCTGTCCCTTAAAGGGGAAGGTATCGTGTCCGCGACGTTAGCGGTTGCAACGAACATAACATTCGATAAATCGAAAGGAACATTGAGATAATGGTCGGAAAAAGAAGAATTCTGCTCCGGGTCCAGCACTTCTAAAAGAGCGGAAGAAGGGTCGCCTCTAAAATCAGTTCCTACTTTATCGATTTCGTCTATCATAAAAACGGGATTATTTGTCCCAGCCTGTTTTATTCCCTGAATGACTCTTCCCGGAAGCGCTCCGACGTATGTTCTTCTATGCCCCCTGATTTCGGCTTCGTCGTGAACGCCGCCAAGAGAAACCCTGATGAATTTTCTATTCATAGCCTTTGCGATAGATTTGCCGAGAGAAGTTTTTCCGACGCCGGGAGGTCCGATAAAGCATAGTATCGGTCCTTTCATCTTTTTGTTTAGTTTTCGGACGCTTAAGTATTCGAGGATTCTCTCCTTGATTTTTTCAAGGTCGTAGTGGTCCTCGTCCAAAATTTTTCTTGCGGTTTCTATATCGAGATTATCCTTAGTCTTTTTCGACCAGGGTATATCGGATAGCCATTCTAAATAAGTTCTTATCGTCGATGCTTCGGCGGCATCCTGATGCATAGATTCGAGTCTCGATAATTGTTTTTCGGCTTCTTTCAGCACTTCCGGAGGCATTTTTGCCGCCGTTATTTTTTCCCTCAGTTCGGCAATTTCTTGAGATTTTTCATCGGTTTCGCCGAGTTCCTGTTTAATCTGCCTTAACTGCTCCCTTAGAAAATAATCTCTTTGGGTTTTAGTCATTTCTTCTTTTGCCTGGGATTGAATTTTAGCCTGCATAGAAAGGATTTCTATTTCCCTGGCAAGTATATCGTTAACTCTTTTAAGCCTTTCTACCTGGTCGGTTTCTTCTAATATTTTCTGAGATTCGTCTATTTTTAAACCTAAGTTGGACGCTACTATGTCCGCAAGCCTTCCGGGGTTGGTTATATTTTCGAGTATGATTAGTATATCCTGAGACGGAAGCCTGCCTAAAGATACGTATTTTTCAAGCTGTTCTTTTACGTTTCTCATGAGGGCGTCAACGGCCGGCGTAATTTCCGCAACGTTTTCGTCTTTGATTTTGGATACTTTTACAAGATAGAAAGGTTTAATTTGAACGAATGTTTCTATTTTTGCTTTTAATAAACCCTGAACTAATATTTTAACCCTTCCGTCCGGAAGTTTCAGCATTTTCATAATCATCGCAACGACCCCTACGTCGTAAATATCGTTTTGCGAGGGTTCTTCGACTATTATGTCTTTTTGGGCGGATAAAAGAATTAGCCTGTCTTTAGACAGGGCCTCATCTACCGCTTTAATCGAAGCTTCTCTTCCTACGAAAAGCGGTATTATCATAAAAGGAAAAAGAACAAGGTCCCTTATAGGCAGAAGCGGTATAACTTCCGGCAGTTGAATTTCTTCCGGTAAATCCTGCTGTTCGATGTTTTCTCCTTTTCCTATAACAATTTCTTTAATATTATTGCCGTTCATATTTGCATCGGTTTTATTCATATTTTATTCCCCTTTTATGCTGTAGCGTATATATAAATATTATACTATAATTATAGAATTATAGCTATAATTGGGTGACATATATTTACGAAATAGGTATTGAGGTTTCGGAATTTATAAAAACGTCTCCTATTTCAAAATTTATGCTTAAAACGCCGTCAGATAAAACGGCCCTTATATTTTGCCTGGAAGGAGTGACGGGCAGAAGGACGAATCTTTCGAACCTGC
>JAJYZM010000212.1 GCA_021799935.1 bacterium
TATACGATTATTATAAAAAGAAAAGAGAAGAGGAAGAAGATAAAATTAATAAGACTAAAAAAGAGATATCCTGGGGTTCGCAGATAAGGTCATATACGCTTAATCCTAACCGGGTTATAAAAGACCACAGAACCGGCGTCACTATTTACGACGACAGGAGCGTTTTCGACGGAGACATCGACGAGTTTATCAGCGCGTATCTGCTGGGCGTCAGACAATAGGCAATTAAATATGGTGTCTGAATTCAATTCCGGCGCCGTCACAAATCGGAAAAAGGAGGGAAAACCTTGGAACAGGAATTAAATATTATAGAAAATAACCGGTTGGATAAATTAAAAAAATTAAAAGAAAGAGGGGATAACCCTTTTTCAAACGATTTTGAAAAAAAAGAAAATATAAAGGATATAATCGAAAAATACGGCGGCAGGGTCCAAGATTTTTTTGAGAATAACAGGGTCGATGCCGAAACTGCCGGCAGGATTATTATTATAAGAAGTTTCGGCAAGGCGTCTTTTTTCAGGCTTAGAGACGGTTTCGGCGAAATACAGTGCTATATTCAAAAAGATGCGGTTAAAGAAAAAGATTTCGAACTGTTTAGCGAATATATAGATATAGGAGATATATGCGCGGTTAAAGGGCATCTTTTTAGAACCAGGACGGACGAATTAACGATAAAAATAGAACATATAAAAATTCTTACCAAATCGCTCCTTCCCCTGCCCGAGAAATGGCACGGGCTTAAAGATATCGAAGCGCGTTTCCGAAAAAGATACGTAGATTTGATAGCAAGCAGGGAAGTCAGGGAAATATTCAGAAAAAGAGCCGAAATAATAAACTTCATCCGTTCTTTTTTAAATTCGTACGATTTTTTGGAGGTCGAAACTCCGATTATGCAGGCCAATCCCGGAGGCGCGACGGCAAGACCTTTTAAGACGCACCATAACGCCCTTAATTTAGAACTTTATATGAGGATTGCTCCGGAATTATATTTAAAAAGATTGGTAGTGGGGGGATTCGACAGGGTTTACGAAATAGGAAGAAATTTTAGAAACGAGGGTATATCCGTCAAGCATAATCCTGAGTTCACAATGCTTGAGTTTTATACGGCGTATTCGACATACGAATTTTTAATGGATTTTGTCGAGAAAATGCTTTCGGAGTTAGCGGTATGTATTTGCGGTTCTTTCGAAATAGAATACGGTTCCGAAAAACTGGATTTCAAGCCGCCTTTTAAAAGAATAAAACTGAAGGAAAGCTTGTGCGCCGTAGGAGGCTTTAAACCGGAAGAAATAGATTCCGCGGATAAGGTTTACGAAATTCTGAGAGCAAGAAATACGGCAGGCATAAGCAGAACGGACAGCCTTGGAGAATTATTGACTTTATTGTTCGACGAAACCGTAGAGCCGAAACTCGTTAACCCGACTTTCGTGACCGATTATCCGGTAGAAAGCTCTCCGCTTGCAAGAAGGAACGACCGCGACGGGTCGGTAACGGACAGATTTGAATTGTTCATAGCAGGCAGAGAGATAGGCAATGCATTCTCCGAGCTTAACGACCCCATAGACCAGGAAGAGCGTTTTAAATTGCAGGTTGAGGCAAAAGTAAAAGAAGGCCTTCCCGTAGAAATGGATGACGATTATATCGAAGCGCTGAAGCAGGGACTGCCGCCTACCGCGGGATGCGGCATAGGCATAGACAGGGTAACGATGCTTATGACTAATTCGCATTCTATCAGGGACGTAATATTATTTCCTTTGCTTAAACCCTTGAAATAAATAAAATATCCGAATATATATTATGAATTTTCATACTAAAATCGCCCTTCATTATTTAAAGCCGAAAAATAATTCATTTATATCCTTATTGAGTTTTATATCGGTAACGGGGATAATGATAGGCGTAATGGCATTGATAGTCGTTATATCGGTTATGAACGGTTTCGACCACGCTTTGGAAAAAAGGGTTATAGGGATAGAGTCGCAAATTATAGTATTAAATTACGGCGGTTTCGTAAACAATTACAGAAAAGCCGTTAAAAAAATAACATCCGTCAAAGGCGTAAAGAACATTTCGCCTTTTATATATACCGATATAATGATATCCTCCGCATCTACTTCGACCGGAAGCGTCTTAAGGGGAATAGACGTAAAAACCGAGAAAGAAGTTACCGACCTTAAGAGATATCTTATTAATGGTAGCTTATCGGGATTAGATAATAAAAATAAAAACGAAATCGTTTTAGGAAAGGTTTTGGCTCAAAATCTCGGCGTTTCCGTAGGCAGCAAAGTAACTATAATTTCTCCGGAAGGGGAAATTACCCCATTCGGGGTTATGCCTAAAACTGAAAGATTTATCGTTTGCGGCATTATAAACAGCGGAATGTATAATTACGATTCGACCCTTTCCTTTGTTTCCCTTAAAAACGCGCAGGCGTTTCTGGGTTTGCCCGATAGTTCGGTTACGGGAATCGAGGTTAAGCTCGGTAATCTAAGTTCCGCAAATAGTTTTGCAAGAAGGATAGCCGCTAAACTGAACGGAAATAAAACATCCTCGTCTTATTACGCTTTAAGCTGGGAAGAACTTAACAAAAATTTATTTTCCGCTATAAAATTAGAGAAGCTTACGATGTTCGTAATTTTATCTCTTATAGTATTAGTGGCGGCGTTTAATATTATTTCCACTCTTATAATGGTGGTAATGGAAAAAAGAAAGGATATAGCCATATTGAAATCTATAGGCGCAAGCTCTAAAGATATTATGTTCATTTTTATGGCGCAGGGGGTTATAATAGGCGCAATCGGCACTTCTCTCGGACTTTTATCCGGCTTTTTAATCTGTTATCTGGAAAAAACATATAATATAATAAGCCTTCCGTCTTCAGTTTACTATATAACTACTCTGCCGGTAAGAATGACCGCCGGCGAGTTTATCGTGATAGGTTCGTCGGCCCTTTTTCTGAGTTTTATAGCGACGCTGTATCCATCTTATAAGGCCGGTAAAATAGACCCTGCCGAAGGTGTAAGACATGAATAAGAATATGACGGACAATAATAACGATTTTGCAGTTTCGTTAAAAAAAGTCAGCAAAACATTTACGACCGGCGACGAAACGGTTAATATTCTTAACGAAGCCGATTTGGAGATAAAAAAAGGGGATACTTTCGCCGTGACCGGCGAGTCGGGTACCGGCAAAAGCACCCTCCTACATATAATCGGGACGCTACTCAAGCCGGATTCAGGACGGGTCGGCTATTTCGGAAATTCAAATATTTACGATTTTTCGGATGCCGGTCTTGCGCGGTTCAGAAATAAAAACATAGGCTTCGTTTTTCAGTTTCATTATCTTTTAAACGAATTCAGCTGTTTAGAAAATGTAGCTATGCCTCTATTTATAAAGAAAGAACCTAAAGAAAAGGCTTTAAAAACGGCAAGAGACTATCTATGCGAAATGGGATTAGAGAAAAGGCTTAATTTTAAGCCTTATA
>JAJYZM010000213.1 GCA_021799935.1 bacterium
GCAATGCAGACATCCCTTAACAAGCCTAAAATCCTGCTTATCAAAGTAAAAAACGAAACTACGGATAAATTCCTGACTATTTCATGGTTTTTCAGTTGGGAAGGCATCTGCCGTCTGCCGTTCAAAGATATTTTTGAATGAGAATTTCCGCTATCTGCACGGCGTTAAGCGCCGCCCCTTTGCGGACGTTATCCGCTGCAATCCATAAGTTCAGTCCGTTCTGCACGGAAAAATCTTTTCTGAGCCTGCCGACAAAAACCTCGTCTTTTCCGGCAGTCTGAGTCTGGTAAGGATACCTTTCCTCCGGATTGCCGCTCAATATGTCGTCTATGAGCTTAACTCCAGCCGTTTCCGACAGCATTTTCTTAATGTCCTTAATATCGAATTTTTTTTCGGTTTCTATATTAACGGATTCTCCATGGGAGAAAAATACGGGAACGCGGACCGTGGTAGCGGATACGCCTATATTATGGGAATGCATTATTTTCTGCGTTTCCTTCATCATCTTGATTTCTTCTTTCGTGTATCCTTCTTCGCCGAAAACATCGATTTGGGGAATGCAGTTAAAAGCTATCTGGACCGGAAATTTTTCCGGATAAACGTCTCCTTTTGCGTTAATAATGCCGGCCGTCTGATAAAAAAGTTCGTCCATAGCCTTTTTACCGGCTCCTGAAGTGGACTGGTATGTAGATACGACTATTCTTTTTATTTTATACCTGTCGTGGATAGGTTTAAGCGGCACGACCATTTGGATAGTAGAACAATTAGGATTTGCTATTATATTTTTTTTCGAATAATATTTTATATCGTCGGGGTTAACTTCGGGAACTACTAAAGGAACGTCTTCGTCCATCCTAAAATAAGAGGTATTATCTATAACTACCGCTCCTTCTTTTGCGGCAATCGGCGAAAACTTTGCGCTTACCGAACCTCCCGGACTAGACAAAACTATATCTATATTCTTTTTCTTGAATGAATCTTCTTTCAAGGCATCCACGATATAATCTTCGCCTTTAAATGTTACGGTTTCGCCTAAAGAATTTTCGGAAGCAAAAAGATAGAGTTCTCCTACCGGAAAATTTCTCTGCTCCAATATTTCTATAAATTCCCTGCCAACAAGACCGGTAGCTCCGGTAATTCCGATGTTATATTTTTCTTTTTTCATGCTATTTATGTTTTATCGCGATAAATTTTTATTTTTTCAATTCGTCTATTACGGCCTTGCCCATTTCTTTGGTGCCCACTAGTTTAGTTCCTTGAGCGTTTGAATAAATATCGGCGGTCCTGTATCCGTTTTTAATTACTTTCTCTACGGCATTTTCTATTTTTTCCGCCAGTTCATCCATATCGAAACTGTATCTGAGCATCATCGCGACCGATAAAATAGCCGCAACGGGATTGGCTTTATTTTGTCCCGCGATATCCGGCGCGCTTCCGTGTATAGGCTCGTACATTCCTTTTTTGCCGTTGAGGCTTGCGGACGGAAGCATTCCTATGGAACCTGCGACCATAGAGGATTCGTCGCTTAATATATCTCCGAACATATTAGTCGTTACGATAACGTCGAAAGATTTAGGCTGTCTTATTAACTGCATGGAACAGTTATCTACATACATATTGGTTAACTCGACATCGGGATATTTTTTGCCTACTCCGGCAACTACGTTTCTCCATAGTTCCGTGCATTCCAGCACGTTGGCTTTATCTACGGATAAAACTTTTTTTCTTCTTTTTCTTGCTATATCAAAGGCTATTTTAGCTATTCTTTCTATTTCTTTAGTGGTATAAACTAAGGTATTTACGCCTTTTTTCTGTCCGTCTTCCAAATCGAAAACTCCTCTCGGCTGGCCGAAGTATATGCCGCCGGTCAGTTCCCTGACTATCATCATATCCGTTCCCTGAACGACGTCTTTTTTTAACGGCGAAGCATCGATGAGCTCATCGTAAATCTTTGCCGGCCTTAAATTTGCGTATAAATCGAGGTCGTACCTTAATGTAAGAAGCGCCCTTTCCGGCCTGAGCCCTATCGGCAGGGATTCCCATTTATGTCCGCCCACCGCTCCAAAAATAACCGCATCGGCTTCCTTGGCAAGTTTGAGAGCCTTTTCGGTAATAGGCGACTTATATTCATCGTAAGAAGCTCCGCCGACGAGGTCTTCTTCTATTTCGTACCTTATTGAATTAGAATCTAATAAAAATTTTAATACGTTTACCGCCTCGCCTGCAACTTCCGTTCCTATACCGTCGCCTGCAAAAAGGGCTAATTTTAGCATAAACTATTTCCTACCCTCCTTAATCTTTTTTTTGGCATACGCAATTAAACCGCCGGCGTTAACAAGTTCCGACATAAATTTTGGAATAGGCTTAGCCTTTACTGCGGTATTTTTTGTTTTGTTTTTAATTTCTCCGGTATCGGTATCTATTTCCAGCATATCGCCGTTATCCATTCCGTCGGTATCGGCTTCAAGTATGAATAATCCTATATTAAAGGCATTCCTGTAAAAAATCCTTGCAAAACTCTTGGCTATCACGACAGGCACTCCGCTCACTTTAATAGCCCTTGGAGCATGTTCTCTCGAAGAACCGCAGCCGAAATTATTCCCCGCGGCAATAAAGTCTCCTTCGGAAACTTTTGAGGAAAATGAAGCATCGGCGTCTTCCATGCAGTGCTTTCTTAGATTTTCGTCGCTTGAATCGTTTAAGTATCTTGCCGGTATAATAGCGTCCGTATCTATATTGTCCCCGAATTTAAAAACTTTTCCGCTGAATATCATAAATAATGGCTCCTTTATAAATATTAAAACCTTTAACTTAATTGCTCCGTTTAATCTATTGCTATGATTTTTTACTTTTTAGAATTAAGATACCTCTTCGGGACCTGCGATTTTGCCGAGTATTGCTGAAGCCGCACATACTGCGGGGTTGGCAAGATAAACTTCGCTCGTTACATCCCCCATTCTTCCTTTAAAATTCCTGTTGGTGGAAGATATAGCTCTTTCGCCGTCGGCCAATATTCCCATATATCCGCCTAGACACGGTCCGCATGTCGGAGTGCTGACTACCGCTCCCGCATCCATAAAAATATCTATCAAGCCTTCCTTTTCAGCCATCCTGTAAATATCGGGAGTTGCCGGAATAACGATAAGCCTGGAATATTTTGCTATCTTCTTACCCTTTAAAATTCCTGCGGCAATCCTTAAATCTTCTATCCTGCCGTTTGTGCATGAACCGATAACGGACTGGTCTATCTTGATGTTTTTTGCCGAAGCCTCGTCGATATCTACGCTGTTTTCCGGAAGATGCGGAAAAGCAACCTGAGGATTAATAGATTCTGCGTCAAATTTTAACACTTTTGCATATTCGGCGCCTTCGTCGCTTTTATAAAATACATAATCCCTTTTTGCCCTGTTTTTGACATAGTCTTCGGTAATTTCGTCCGGTTCGAATATTCCGCTTTTTGCTCCGGCTTCTATCGCCATATTGG
>JAJYZM010000214.1 GCA_021799935.1 bacterium
ATTCTGGGCATCGGCGGAATAGTTTTCGGAAATTTTCTGCAAGGGTCTAATTTAATGCAGTTGATAGACCCTATCGGATTTGTAATAGTTATAGTCGGAACAGCCGGAGCGACTATCGCCGGAAACAGGATGGAAAATATTAAAAAAGCCCTTTTATCAGTTAAGGATGTTATTTTATCCGAAAAAGTGGATTTTGAAAATACTATATCAGACCTCCTGAATTATGCGACAAAAGCGAGAAAAAACGGTGTCCTTGCACTGGAATCGGAAATAGAAGCCTCGTCCGACGATTTTATAAAAAAAGCTCTGCAATTGGTCGTCGACGGAATAGACCCCCAGATAGTTATGGAAATTATGGAAACGGAGTTGTCCCATATAGAAGAATTCGGGGAAGAAAGCGTTAAAATTTACGAACAGGCGGGCGGTTATTCCCCCACTTTAGGCATCATAGGCGCGGTGCTTGGACTTATCCACGTTATGCAGCATTTAAACGAGCCGAACAGGCTCGGAGCCGGAATAGCGGTCGCATTTACCGCAACGCTTTACGGTCTTGCGTTTGCCAATGCCGTTTTATTTCCCATATCCAGCAAACTTAAGATGAACCTGAAAGTAAAAGTTTTAAGATACGAACTTATCCTTATGGGAATAAGAAGCATTCAGAACGGCGAAAACCCGCGGCTTATCGAGGAAAAACTCAAATCGTTTTTAAGCGAACAGGAGAAAAAAATGTACGAGTTAAAAAATGCGGAGAAATAAAAAATGAGAAAAAAGAAAAAATGCCCGGAACATAGCAATTCCGAAAGATGGATGATAAGCTACGGCGATTTTTTAACCACTCTTCTGTCGTTCTTCATAGTAATGTTCGCGATATCCAAAGTCAATAACGTCCGGCTTAAAGAACTTGCCGTATCCATCCAGCAGGCGTTCGGGGCAAACAAATTTATTACGGTTTCCACTTCTAAGCCTAATGTAGCCTCTACCCCAAAATTAATCGTCGCGAAAGTCGCCCCTTCGACGTTTAAGGTTTCAAAATCCAATAAGAAGCTTATTAAGGAAGAAACGCATGAATCCGCCGTCTTCACGGGCATAGAATCCAATATTAAATCTTTTACCGCCGGAAACAGCGCCTACAAATCTTCGCTCAGGGTGTATAAATCGACCAGGGGACTCGTTATATCCTTGAAAGGCTCCAGCTTTTTCGGCTCCGGCAGCGCAAGAATTATCGGAAAATATCGCCCGCTTTTAAAAGAAATATCGTCGGAACTGCTTAAGGTCAAAAATAACATCGCCATAGAGGGATATACCGATTCGACCCCGATACGCACTGCTAAATACCCGAACAACTGGATGCTTTCCACCGCCAGGGCGGTCAGCGTTCTGAGCTTTTTTATAAAAAGCGCGAATTTTCCTCCGGCAAGGCTTTCGGCTTCCGGATACGGAAAATACAAGCCCATAGCAAGCAACGAAACAGCGGCGGGACGCGCGCTCAACAGAAGGGTAAATATCGTCGTCCTTTCTAATTTTTTGAATAACGAACTGCCGAAATCATAATACGCTAATCCTGCAATAGAAATATTTAAATATTTTCTTAAGAGGCGGATTTTTTGATATGCCGCCTTTGCTGTTCGAGGGTAAATTTAATTATTTCGTCCCTGTCGTATTCGTTTATTGCGGTAAACTTGCATGCTATAGATACGGGCGAAGAATTATTTTGTCCGGCATCTGCTATGGTATTAGAAATTTTTACTACCTGAGCCAAAGCCTTTACTATAAACTGAGGAACGGTCGGGAAAAGCATCGTAATTTTTATAATACTGCCCTGTTTCAGCCCTTTATCCCCATCCGTCCACATAATGCCGGAACCGCTTATAGATACCTGCCTTTCCTTAATGTCCGCAAATATGGACGCTTCCGGATTAATAAGAGAAATAATTACATCCAATTTGCTGTTTATCGCTACAAGAAGTTTCTCTATTTTAGGATTAATCGGCGCATCCGAATCCGTTTCGGAGGCGGTTTGAAAAATTTTAGGAGCTGCTAATCCGTAAATTCCGTAAACCGAAGTAGTAAGGGAAGGTTTCGTAATATAGGCGTCTTTTATTTCAAGAAACTCTTCCATGGATATTTCTTCGTAAACGAACTGGATAGCGGCGTTGACGCGCAAAAATTCCCTCCCTTCTCTTTCTTCCGAAGGAACGCCCACAATTTGAACCTTTAGAGAAATATTATTGGCATTTTTAACGATGTCTTTTAAAATAGGCTTATATATGAAAGTTTTGGAAAAACCGGAACTTATTAAAGTAAGAACGGCGGAGCTTTTAATTAAAGATACGTCTGCGTCCATATCGTAATCCTCTGCGCCGAATTCCGACGACTGCCTGTCGTTAAAAGTCGAATATAAAACTATATACAGAAACCCGTCGTCTATTTTATTAATATAGCCTTTGAAATTTTTTTGAGGAGTTTCTAGTATTATTTCCTGATTTTTATAAAAATACCCGTCTAAATTATCCATAATATAATGCACCTTATCGTTCAATTAGCGCCGTAAGCTTTAACGGCGGAGGAAAGTTTCCTTAGCGTCGAAATTTTATCGGCGGCATTTTCTTTTCTTTCGGTTAAAATATTTATAATAGTTTTGTCGGATTCAGTTATATCCGTCAATATATCTTTAAGCCGCGATAAAAGCTCGGCGCCGCCCGTTTCCGATATTTTATCTTTATATGCATATGCGTGCGTGCGGTTTTCCGCTTTAGAAAAAAGAGACGTCAAAAAAACTTTTCTATCGAATACATGCCCGATATTAACCGGATTTTCCCGCTTTTCTAAAAGAATGAGCAGTATATACTTATTTATATTAAGAATCCGGGCGGCGATTTTGAATTCTAATAACGTATTATTTTTCATAATATCAATTTTATTTTTTTCTATTATAATTTTATAATATGATATAATATAAATCAACTTTTAAAGATATTTAAACGGCAATTATAATTTGTATGAAAAAAGTAACGGCGGAAAATCTTAAAGCAGGCGATATCTTAGCTAAAGATATAATATCCGGCAAAGAAATTACGGTTCTTAAGAAAGGGATGGTTCTTACGGATAAATTTATAGGAAATATTAAAAAAATAACCGCCGAATCTACGGGAGCGTCGGATAATTATATATTCATAGAAGGAACGAGCGGCGCAGAATCGGAAAACGATACAGAAAATAAAGAAAAAATGGAAAAAGAACTGTCTTTATTGGAAAAAAGGTTCCTGCGGGCCGAAAGCGGAAAATTTATGGAAGAAATAAAAGAAATCATAAAAAACGTCATAATTAAAAATTACGGCGGAAGTCTATCATAAAATGAAAAAAATAGACACCTTGGACGAGTTAATCGCTACCGTTAAAAAAACCGATAACCTGCCTACCCTGCCTAAAGTGTTATCGAAAATTTCCGAAGAAATAGACAACGATAATTTTTCCATA
>JAJYZM010000215.1 GCA_021799935.1 bacterium
CATAAATATAATCTCCGCACCTTCTGCGTAGATTATAGCTTTTTTTCTCCGCAAAGTCAAAAGTTTTCTTCAACCCAAAATTGCCGATAGAAACCGTTAAAATGGCTTTAAAGTTAAATAAACACTCCGGCACGGTTATACTAAAAATTAAAACCGATTTAATTGAAAAATCTTGCCGATGCAATGGAAAAATATAAGGCACTCAAATATTAAGGCAATATAAGACAGGCTTGATTTCTAAGTTTTTTAATAAGAATTTTTCCGGATCATGCATATTTTTTAGATATTTTTATCCGTTAAGGCATAAAAGGAAACGGCGAACCCGTTCCGGGCGCAGGCGTTCCTGAAGAAAAATCCGAAGAATTAGAAATCCTGCCGGCAAATGTATTATTAATCATAGTATCGCCGACGGGGGCTTGCATATATTTAACTCCAAGTTCGCAATTAAAATAATCGTTCTGCAAATAAACAGAACCGAAGCCGTAAACCTTTACGCCCACTGGGGCAGAGACCTTAGAATTGATTAAAATCAATTTGCCGTGCACTATGAATCCGTATGAATTTGAAATTACATGAACATCCCTTAAAGTGGTATGGCCATAAATTTCTATCGGTCCGTTCATTGTTTTTTTTGCATAACTTAAAACGGGGCTTAAAATAATGTATAGTGCAAAAATAATTAATAAGATTAAGATTTTTTCATTTTTTCTCTTTTAATAATAATAAATTAAATAGAAAGTTAATATAACACGTTATAACTAATTTTATATCTTTTATATAATTTATATCATAAAATCCTTCATGCCCGCAAACATTGGCGGGCATGAAGGATAAAATCAATCTGACAGCTTTTTTAAAAAACTAAATAATATTTTGATTTTATTTAAGGCCATTGCGGACCTGAGTAAGGGAAAAATTGCGGACCTTTAGCAACAGATAAAAATTCTGCAACTTTATTGGATTGATTTGTCACCCAGACATTGCCAGAATGGTCTATGGCTATTGCATTAGGATTACCTCCTACATTGTAAGTCATTAATGTCGCACCAGAAGAACTTAGTTCTGTAATGGTACCGCTAGCCTCATTTGCCACCCAGATATTACCTGAAGAATCTATGGCAATAGCCCATGGGTAACTTCCAACAACATAAGTACCTATAATATTACCAGATGGACTTAGTTCTGTAACATTAGAATCCCCGAAAGTTGTGCCAATTGTTCCATTGCCCCAATTTGCCACCCAGATATTACCTGAAGGGTCTATGGCAATACCCCATGGATTACTTCCAACATTATAAGTACCCAATGTTGCGCCAGAAGGACTTAGTTCTGTAACGGTATTACTGTCTTGATTTGTCACCCAGACATTGCCAGAATGGTCAATGGCAATATTGTCCGGACCATTTCCTACTGAGTATGTACCTAATTTAGTGCCAGAAGAACTTAGTTCTGTAATGGTACCGCTAGCCTCATTTGCCACCCAGATATTACCTGAAGGGTCTATGGCAATAGCTTGGGGAAAACTTCCAACATTATAAGTACCCAATGTTGCGCCAGAAGGACTTAGTTCTGTAACGGTAACACCACCTTGATTTGCCACCCAGATATTACCTGAAGGGTCTATGGCAATGGCACGAGGGCCAATTCCTACAGTGTATGTACCTAATATTGCGCCAGAAGGACTTAGTTCTGTAACGGTATTGCTCAAATCATTCGCTACCCATACATTATTTAGCGAATCTATAGCAATGTTATAAGGGCCACTACCAACGGTAAATATCGTCGCACCAGTTGTTGAACTTGTTGATGAAGCTGTTGGAATAGCACTTATGGATACAGGAGTGCTTGAACCTGCTGTATTTGTAGCCACAACTTCAAAATAGTATGTAGTGCCGTTGGTAAGACCGGTAACAGTTGCGGTAGTGCCTGTTACAAAGGTAACTAGGCTATAAGTTCCATTAGCCGAAGTTGTTTCCAAAACATCATACGCTGTTGCAGAGTTAGATTTAATCCAGTTTAATACAACCTGTCCATCACCCGCTGTTGCCGTTAGACCGGTAGGAGCAGAAGGAATTGTTGTCGTTGTCGTTGAACTGCTGCTCGTCGGCGTTGGACTCGTCCACGGCACGTTTAAAGAGCTTATAGCCGATATGAGATTATTTAATGCAGTTTGTATATTGGCATTAGTATAATTACCGATTAATATATATATAAACATGCCGTCGCCGGAAGTATAGTTGGTAAGGTTACCTTTAACGGAAGAACAGTATGAAGTCGATTGAACGCAGCTTGCAAGGGCATCCGCTAAAGTTTCAATTTCTGAAGCAGCAGTTGACGGCAGATTAGGGCTTACCGAAGCATGAGAAAATCCTATAGTGTAAGTATTGCTCGGGGACGCGGGCAAGTCATTATATAACTGTGAATAATTGGATATAGAGCCTAACGGTATTCCATTTCCTGAAGAAGTCATAGTGCCGCCAGCCTGTTGAAAAGCGTAAACCGCTTGTGCGGTGGTAAGCTCGTCTATATTCATAGTAATATTTGGCACCCCAAGACTTCCGAAAGCAATGTTATATAAAGTGTTTCCGGAAGGAGTAACGACTACAACTAAAAAATAATCTAAACCACTTCCAGTGTAAGTAAGAGAATATGAACCATTATTGCCGGTAGTTGTAGTATCTCCAGTAGAACTAAAACTGTCGTTAGCCGTATTTAAAACATATAAAGTTACGGTAACCCCCGATAAATTACCGGAACCGCCTGCAACCGTGCCAGAAATATTATAAGTTTGGGATGTGCTTACAGTGCCGTTTGGATTAATAGAAGCGGATGCGCCCGAAGACGAACTGCCGCCTCCACCACCTCCACATCCGGATAGTGCCACAGGAACGGTAAAAATCAACAGTAAAAGGACTAAGAGGTAAAATTTGCGGGATTTCCTAAACAAAGCCTTAACGTCCATAATCTCCTCCTAAAAGAAATTAAAAGTTAACTTAAATATGGTATATAATTTTGCATTAATAGAAATACATATGCTAAACAAATATTAATACAGTTAATTATTACCTTTTATATTTCGAATCATATTCGCTTACCGGCTTCAAATCAAAACGTAATTTTTGGAGACCGTTCAAAATTCTGTGTCAGTTTAGTATAATTAAACTAACCATGAAAATGCTTGCCGCCTACGGAAGTGGAATAATACCAGATATTACTGTTTTTTTGCGATATAAGATTGCCATATTTTTTATATTTTAATACTATTGATAGCTATTACCTATTACCGCTATCTTTATTTTAATTATTTTCATTTATGGTAACAGACAGTAGCAAAAGGTAGTAAAAATATTAAGTTTTACAAGATTACTCCACATAAAAGATAAGTTTTATGCGTCTTCTACCATAATTTAATAGTAGCAATATGGTAGCAAAAAATCAAGAATTTTATGGAAAATTTGTTAAAAA
>JAJYZM010000216.1 GCA_021799935.1 bacterium
AATAACTTGAATCTAAGTAAAATCTTACGGTATCGAGCAGGCCTATCCGCCCGTTAAAATCATGAACGGAAAGAATTACCCGCGATTCTTTTGAATGGGCGAATTCTATAAAATTTTTTATAACGTTCCGCTCTAAAATATCGAGTTCTATATCGCAAATATCTATGCCTAGTTCTATAACCGCCCTTAAAAATTTTATTCTTTCCGGTTCTAAGCCTCCCCTGCCGCTTTTTTCGGCAATTTCTAAGCCGGACGGTTTTGCTGATCTTTGTTTTTCTAAAAAGGAGATGCATCCGTTCGCGCCGTAGGAACTATCTCTGTTCGTTCCTATCGTTTTAATTCCTTTATTTTTAGCGTAAGAAATTATTTTTTTAATTTCAGGCAAAACGGCGTCTTTATGAAAATATACTTCCGGATTGTTTCGGCTTTTATCCGGCGCACTGTTTGAAGGCGAGGTTTCGACAATCATATCGAACCTGAGCTCTATGAATTCCGCATCTTTGCTTTTTGCGTAATCTACGGCGTCATATACTGCGCTTAATCCGGTATTCCCGATTGACAGGCAGATTCTCGGTTTCATCTGCCGGCTTCCTTTTTTGCTTTTATTTTATCGCAGGCGAGTTCTCCGCCGAGTCCCCATTCGTCGGAGGGAAACTCTTCGACTACCACCCAAACGTTATTTTCGTCTATGCTTAGACTTTCGGACACGCTTTTAGTAATAGATTTAATAAGGTTTTTTTTCTGTTCTTTTGTTCTTCCGTCAAGCATTTTAACCGATACAAAAGGCATTTTTTCCTCCTTAACATAAAATTTTATTTAAAATTATAACAGATATAATATTTTTAGGCAACGGTTTTGCCGACTAAAAAATGGAGGGTTTAATTAAAAATAACTATAGATTTTTTACATAATACCGATATATAATAAAACAATATTTTTACTGAAAAAAACGGTCGGACTGTTTATTTTTGTATATAATTAAATGGAGGAATATGTATATGCTTAAAACGTTAAAATCAAAGCTTTATTTTATTATGGCTGGAGGTTTCATTTTTATCCTGCTGGTCAACCTTTTGCTGATTATTTATTCTAAAGGCTTAAAAAACGAAACGATAAACTCCGACGTTATTTCCAGCACTTCTATGGGAATCAAAACCTTAAAGGGCAATCTACTGCAGATTATTCTTTTGTCGCACATAAAAATGCTTAAAATGAACGCGGTAAAATCTAAAAAAGCGAAAACGAAAATAGAAAAATACTATGACGCGAAAATATTAAAATTAGCCGGCGATTCAAAACAGCTTTTCTCAAACGTGGATAATGCCCTTATAGGATACACTATGGGATTCAGCAAGGTTAAAGCGGCTTCCGTCTTCGGAACCGACAAATCGAAACTTCAAAGATTTTCGTCCCAAAAAACCGCCGTTCTTTTAAAAAGCCTCAAAAATAAATTTTACATATTCCGCCCCATAGTCGGAAGGCTTTTAAAATATCCTATTCTTCTGGGCGGAGCGATGAGCACGAAATATTTCGACAGCCAGCTCAATCCGATGATTGCCCAGATAACTCAGGTTAACGGCGCAATAAAAAATTCGTATCATAAAAAGATAAAGTTGCTCGATTATATATTTATAGCATTTCCGATTGCTTTTTTAATCGGGGCGGTTATAGTTATGCTGTATTTTAAAAATTCCATCATCAGGGTTTTGAACTTAATCGATGAAAAAATCAAGCAGATCGCCGCCGGCGATCTGACCTCTAAAATTAAAATATCCGGCGTCCATAAAGAAAGCGAAATAGGCATCCTTATAGAACAGGTCAACAGCCTGGTAGATTCTTTATCCGGCAACGTAAGGGGCATAATAAGCACTTCCAACTCCTTAAGCTCCCAGTCGGAACAGTTGAATTCCTCTTCCAAGGAGTTCGAAAAGACCATAGAGCAGATGAGGGAAAAAGCATCCCGTATAATAGAATCCATTAAACAGATGTCAATAGCCATCATAGAAGTAGCCAAGAACTCTTCCTCTTCCGCCCAGAAGGCTCAGGAAACCGAAAAAGTCGTCGATTACGGCACGAAGTCCGTTCAGGACGTGGCGCGCGAGATGAAAAACATAGAAAAGACCGTATCCGCCGTTTCCGCCACCATTACAGAACTCGGCTCTTCTTCCGAAAAAATAGGCGAAATCATAGGCGTAATAAACGACATAGCCGACCAGACGAACCTTCTTGCCTTAAACGCCGCCATCGAAGCCGCCAGAGCCGGAGAACAGGGAAGGGGCTTTGCCGTAGTAGCGGACGAAGTAAGAAAGTTAGCCGAAAGAACTACCAAGGCGACCAAAGAGATAGAATCGATGATACTCAGCATCCAGAGAAACACCCAGGATGCAGTTACCTCTATGCAGAAAGGGCAGGAAGAAGTCTCCAAAGGAGCGGAGATTGCCGGAAAGTCCGCCGAAGCTATATCCAACATAAACTCTTTAATGCTCAAACTGAAAGAGATGATAACGCAGATTGCCACGGCCTCCGAAGAGCAGTCCCAGGTGAGCGAAGAGATATCCCTTTCCTCCGAAGAAATCATTAAAGCGCAGGACAGCGCCCAGGCGGGTTCGAGACAGGTCATAGCCTCTTCGGAAGAGCTTGCGAGAATGGCTTTGGATCTGTCCAATATGGTAAGGATGTTTAAGACGGCGTAAAGTTTTTTAAAAAAAATTTGATTTTTTAAATTTTATGTTTTATAATTTAAATATTAGAGGTTTTATGTTTTCATCTTAACTCCTCAATGTAATGTCCTCCTAACCTGCCGGTTATCAACTACTTCCGGCAGGTTTTTTTAACAATAAAAATATTGACATTAAGGCGATTTTTATTTATACTATCTATCGATTGTTACGTTAATATTTTTCATCTATATTCCCCGATAGCTCAGCCGGCAGAGCAAGTGACTGTTAATCACTGGGTCGATGGTTCGAATCCGTCTCGGGGAGCCACTCAAATTCATCGTTATTTTATACTCTAAGATAAACGATAAATTCAAATATGGGACCACGACCGAAGGGAGTCATCCGTCTCGGGGAGCCACTTAAATGCATCGTTAATTTCACACCGTCACCGTCAGATAATCAATAAATTCAAAATATAACTGGTGAGCTGTTAGGACGCCTAATGACGCAGATGACATATAAACGCATGCCGTTTATGTGTATAGTCATTTAGTTCGGGATACGCTTAAGAAAGCGGTTGACGACGTGTGGTTTGAGAATAAAAACGGTAATGGTTTTATGCTTAAACGAAAAATTAAAGCCCTTAAAACGCAAGTAAGAAAGGATTTTTATAATGAAAACATCAAAAGAGGTTGTTAAGAAAAAATATATCTGATTTACTGATTTTATCAGGAACTATTTCAGAAGCTTTATTTATCGCATCTTTAAACATATAAGGAGAT
>JAJYZM010000217.1 GCA_021799935.1 bacterium
TACGGAACGGCATATAAATCGGTTTTTAATCCGGAACGTTTATCGGATATTCTATTAGAAATAGACGTTCAGGGGGTCGAAAAACTTCTTAAAATATATTCGGATACTGGAAAGCCCGATAATTTTTCCGGCGGCGATAATAATAAAACCGGGTCGAACCGTCCTATTACCATATTTATTACGCCTCCTTCATATGAAGACCTCTGCGCGAGGCTGAAAAAAAGAGGCGGATTAGAAGACGCCGAATTAAATAAAAGGCTGAATACTGCTTATAATGAAATTAAAAAAAGCGCGGTTTACGATTATATTATTACAAACGACGATTTAAACGAGGCATACTTAAAACTAAAATCTATCGTAATTGCGGAAAGATGCAAAAATTTGCAAAAGAAATAAATCTGGATTCCCGCTTTCGCGGGAATGACTTATAAGAGTTTGAGATTCAGCCTTGCGTCATTCCCGCGAAAGCGGGAATCCAGAAAATAGAAAATAAATTCCCGTCGCGGGATTAAAGCTTTTTTAATAATATAAAATTAAAATTATAAGGAGAAAACGTCAAATGGCAAGAGTAACTATCGAGGATTGCTTGGTTAATGTAGAAAACAGGTTTGCGCTTGTAATAATAGCCGCAAAAAGAGCAAGACAGCTTATGGAAGGAGCCCAAACTAAAATAACTTCTAAGAATAAACCTATCGTTGTTGCGTTAAGGGAAATAGCAAAAGGCTACGTGGGGGTAAAACAGAAATAGCGGCTTTTTTCCGCTATTTCTTATAGCATTTTTTACGGCATTATATTTTATACTTTATTCGGATAAACTATGGCCCCTTCAAACGAAAATCTTGTTACCGTAAATCCTTCAGGCGATTTTAGCTCGCTGAATAATCTTATAGAACTATTCAGAAACAATATAAACAGTATAGACGACGTGAGTATGGAAGAAATTCACGGCGAAAAGTTCAGGCTGTTTAAAAAAGCTTATAACTTCTCTAAGAGAGTTCATCAAGGCCAAAAAAGGGTATCAGGAGAACCCTATCTTACGCATCCGATAGAAGTTGCGGCTATCGTTGCCGGATTAAGAATGGATTGCGCTTCCGTGGTTGCGGCGCTTCTTCACGATACCGTAGAAGATACTTTAACCACCATAGAAGACATAAAGCAGGAATTCGGGGATGAAGTAGCTTTTATAGTTGAAGGCTTAACCAAACTCGGAAAACTATCCTTTAAGAGTTCGGAAGAGCTTGAAGCCGAAAATATAAGAAAGATGATAGTCGCAATGGCTAAAGATATAAGGGTAATAATTATAAAATTAGCCGACAGACTGCACAATCTGCGTACGCTCGACGCCCTTCCCAAAGAAAAACAAATTAAAATTGCCCAGGAAACGTTAGATATTTATGCGCCTCTTGCCAACAGGCTCGGAATATTTTTTATAAAAAGCGAGCTTGAAGACCTGTCTTTTAAATATTTGAATACCGAAAGCTATAAAGACCTGTCTTTCAGGATAAATAAAAAAAAGACCGAAAGAGAAAAATATATAGAAAAAGTTACCGGTATTCTTAAAGAAAATTTAGAAAAGCATAACCTGAAAGCGGAAATTTACGGAAGGCCAAAGCATTTTTACAGCATTTATAGAAAAATGATAGAACAGCATGTCAGCTTTGAAGATATTTACGATTTACTGGCTCTAAGAATCATAGTCGATACGGAAACCGAATGTTACGAAGCCTTAGGCATAGTCCACTCGATATGGAAGCCCATTTCAGGAAGAATCAAAGATTACATAGCGATGCCCAAGGCTAATTTATACCGCTCCCTGCATACGACGGTAATCGGCCCCGAAGGCATGAGGGTCGAAATACAAATAAGAACCAAACAGATGCACTTCATAGATGAATTCGGTATTGCCGCCCACTGGAAATATAAAGAGAATATGACTGCCGAAAAAGAAGACGTCGAGCAGTTTAACTGGCTGAGACAGCTTGTAGAATATCAGAGGGACCTTAAGGACCCGCACGAGTTTTTAGACAGCGTAAAAATAGACCTTTTTCAGGAAGAAGTTTATGTTTTTACTCCCAAAGGCAAAGTCATCGCTCTTCCTAAGGATTCTACGCCTATAGATTTTGCGTATTATATACATACGGAGGTAGGCGACAAGGCCACTGGTGCGATCGTCAACGGCGTGATTGTTCCGCTTAGGCAGAAGCTCTCCAACGGGGATATAGTCGAGATTATCGCTAAAGAAGGCCATCATCCTTCAAAAGACTGGCTGAGATATGCAAAATCATCGAAAGCTATTTCTAAAATAAGAAATTATATAAGGCAGACCGAAAGAGACGAAAGCGTCGAAGCCGGGGAAGAATTGCTGGAAAGAGAATTTAAAAAACTCGAAAATAAAACCGCCGATTTTAAGGAATTAGTCGTCCAGTCCGTGCAGAAACTTTCCCTAAAAAACGAGGACGACCTTTTTGCCGGAATAGGCTACGGCAAATATTCTCCGCAATACTTATTCTCGCTGGTCATGCCCGGTTATAAAAAAACAGACAAACTGTCTTTAATAACAAAAACTACCGGCAGCGTAATCAGTAAAATTCTGCAAAAAATTAAGCCCGGTTCTGGAAAAAGCGAAGCTATCGTGTCTCCTTTCGGGGGAAACCTGCTTTATAAACTTGCTGGATGCTGCCACCCAATACCCGGCGATGATATATTAGGGTTTATATCTAGGGGAAGGGGAGTTATAGTCCATAAATCGGATTGCAAAAATATTATAGGAATAGATAAAAGCAGGCTTATAAGCGTAAGCTGGAAAGAGGGAGCGGGCAGGCAAAATTTATCAGCCGGCGAATTTTTCGAAACGAAGATTAGGATTATAACCGATGATAAAAAAGGTATTTTAGGCGACATAGCTTCTTTGATTTCTGCCAAAGGGGCCAATATATCCAAAGCTCAAGTCAGAACTATTAAAGACGGGAGAGCCGTTCACTTATTCGATATCGAGGTCAAGGACAACAAGCAGGCAGATTCTATTATAGACGGCATAAAATCGATTAAAGGCGTTATAAAAGTAAACAGGGTAGTTCAGTAATAAAAAAATAAAAAGAACATAAAAGGAAAGGCGCCGGATAAAGCAGAGCCGGCGCCGTTATTTTTTTTACTTTTCGCACTTCTTGCAAGTTTTAATACCTAACAATGAATACAGTGCGCAGAAACCGGTTATGCCGGTAATGAGAATTATCAATCCTACGACTATTAATACAATTCCTAAAATTTCGGCGGAACCAACTTCTAAAACG
The DNA here is from genome assembly GCA_021799935.1 of bacterium. The sequence continues at coordinate 3,291 of JAJYZM010000217.1, forward strand.
CCTATAACCAGAAGAATTATACCGAGTATAACCCTTATAACCCTGTCGGCAGTTCCTTCATTTACTTTCATTGCCACACCCCCTTTTAAATTTTTTTAAATATATCAATATATAAATATTAATATACA
>JAJYZM010000218.1 GCA_021799935.1 bacterium
AGCCGTCTTCTCCGTAAATCGACAGCAGCAGAAGGCTCTTTATCTTTGAATAGATAAGCAGTTTAGTCGTCTCGTGCTGTAAATTAGGTATTGTTTCCATTTTCAATCCTTTACCTCCTCTATCAGTTTCACGACTTCCTTTACGACATTGCTTACCACACCATTTCCACACATCCTATATCTCTGGGTATCTGATATTTCCACTTTTTCGCCTTTCTCGTTAATGCCCCATCGAGTCCACGAATCGGGCCAGGACATGAGTCTCTCGCACTCTGTTGGAGTAAGCCGCCTGATTTTTGTGTCTGAGTGCGTAAAAGAATGAGATATTATTTCCACGCCATGTATGTCCTGGCCTGTCAACGTGAACATGGGTTCGCCGTCTTCTTTAAATCTCCGTCCATTTTGGCGTTTATCTTTGCGAAATGGCGTTAAAACCGCATGTATCTCTGCGATGCTGGGGATGTGCCTTCCCCCGCTTGCTGTTTGGATTGTTGGGCTGATGCCACTTGGGTCGTATACCCTATCTGCCTGTGGCTGAGATTTTACCGATGTGATTATGTGTGTGCTATCATCATGCATTTTATCAAGGTTAAATACCCCAGTCATATTTGAATGTAACCCACCTGAATGAGCTCCCCCTGTCAAAGTCCTAATAATTGTCCTGTTTTCAGTATTCTCTCCTTCATTTTTTCGCTTAAATAATATTTTTGGGGGACTTCGGCTTCTAAAACCAACGACAAAGATACGTTCCCTGTTCTGTGGTACATCGAAGTCCTTTGCGTTGAGAACCTGCCACCAGAGATTATACCCTGCTTCGGAAAACTGATTCTGCACTTCGGCAAAATCCCTTCCTTCATTGCTGCTGAGAGCGCCCTTGACATTCTCCCAGATAAAATATTCAGGCTTTTTGGCACGGAGTGCCCTGACAAATTCAAAGAATAATCCCGACCGTCCGCCAGCGAGTCCTTTTCTTTTTCCAGCCAGGCTAAGATCCTGGCACGGGCTTCCTCCGACGAAAATGTCAAAATCGGGCACTCTGTCCCATTCGATTTTCTGTATGTCTCCATAGTTTTTCACTTCCGGGAACCTGTATCTTAATACCATATTGCAGTATTTATCAACTTCTGACTGCCCAACGCATTCCCACTCGCTGGGCAGTCCCATCTCGAATCCGCCTACTCCAGTAAAGGAGGAGAAGTATCTCATAATTCTCTTTCCTCCATTGCTTCTTCATTTTCCATTTTCAATCCTCACCTTTTATTTCTTCTTCTATTGATGTGAAGCTGTCTATTCTATGCATATCTAAATCGCTGTTTCCATCTAAGTGAAAGATTACCCCATGGAAGATTATAAGAAATTTGGATCCCCTTCCTATCTCTTCTTCTTTATCAAAATTGCAGATAGGCAAGTTGTCTAATATTGGATTACATTCTTTGCAGTGGTAATGTCCATCATCTGTATAGCAATTCTGAAATTGACTATACCTTTTTAGTTCTTCGTTTTCCATCTTTAAACCATGATACGTGCTTTTTTATGTTTTGCACGGTACTTCTTGTCGTACGCTTTCAATTTGTTTTTGTGTTTTAGCGCCCATTTTTTCCTATATCCCAAACGCCTTTTTCTAAATTCTGGATCGGCATGATACCTTTTTTTAGTATATTTTTCAACGCTTTCTATCATTTTTCGCCTAAATTCTGGATCAGTATTATATCGGCGTTTGTTGTATTCACGTATATACCTTTTTTCATCAAATACTAATTCTTTCTTTTCCATTTTTCACCTCCTTTTTTGCTAACTTGTCCGCTAACGCATAACAAAATAATTCATCTTCTAACGGCTCTTTTTTTTCGCTTATTTCCGGCGATTCATAAAGCCGTAGCAGCAAGATTATCCATGCTAATTCTTTCTTTGTCAAACTAACAGTTACCATCTTTACACCTCCTTATTATTCGGCTTGTAATTCTTTTCTATATAGTCCAACATTTTGATTAACACAATCTTACGAGAAGTTATCTCACCTTCATATTTATGTTCTATCTTCTTAAGTTTGGATTCATATTTGCTGTCTTTTGTATCTACTGAAAGTATCTTAAGAAAGTAATTATTAAGTAAATGAAGTCTATCTGTCATCATAGTATCTTTTACGATGTCTATGAGTAATTGCTTAGGGAGCTTTCTCTTGTAGCCAATTTCCAAAAGCTTGGGCATTTTTTTATTGATAGTCCTGTCTATCTCTTTGTCCAATTTAAGTTTTGCTCCTATACGCTTTAAGGTTTCCTGCTCTTCCTTAAACGTCGCCTTTCTGTTTTCAGTTTCCATGTATGCCCAGTTCCTCTACTGAATGCTTGCGTGTGCCGTATGCTGTCCTGCAATAAGGGCAGATGTAATACTTCTTGCCCGATACCAAGACGTTCCATTCATGTCCGCAGACAACGCATTTTGCTTTTGCTTTCTTAGCTGTTTTTTCCATCTGTTAATACCTCCCCACTTTCTAAAAAATGGTATATACCCATACGATATCTAATAGTGTTAAATAATCGGTTATGGGATTTATTGATAAGTGCTAAAACTTCGTTATTATCGATCTTATTTGTAGTATATTGTTCCATTAAAACGCTATAGATATTTGCTTCAAAAGCCTGAAGCAAGCCATCGTTTGTCAATTTATTTCTTTTTGTGTATTCTTTATAAAGTCTTTCGACTTTAAGAGAAAAGTCTGCTGTTTTATCCTTGTTCTTCTTTATTGCTTTTTTGGTTTCCATATTAGCTTATACTATCCTCATAAGGTTCTGCCCATTCTGTTGTATCTTTTAAATCGCATTTTTTTCTATGAGTTCTTACGTGCATATAATCTGTGTAATAAGGTACTATTGTAGCTGGTTTATAGATAATATCCTCTCCACAATGTTTACATTTCTCTTTTATCGGTTTATCTTCTTTGTCCATCATTTATCCCTCTCTATTTGTATCTGGACAAGAGTGTTAAACACTACATATGCCATTATAACAAATATTCCTATTAGTGCCAATACAATAAACACTATATTCATCGTGCTTATTTCGTTCATGATCTGGGATATAACTTTGAATGCAATTAGGATAACTATAGTTATGAAAAAACATACAACAAGAAAATCTAATACTTTTTGGAAGTTATCTTCATTTTCCATCGTTGTGCCTCATTTTTATTCCATTTGAAATTTCAGAAACAAAGAATCCAACTATACTAAATATTCCTATAGCAGATAGTATGGAATAAAACCCTATAAGGGGTAGTAAAATGTAATTTAGGTTAATTATCTTACCTAAAAAAGGGGCTACCACTAAGAATATGATTAAGATAGGTATACCTACAAAAAAGTATACCATAACAATGTCTAATAATCTCTCAAATCCTTCGTTTTCCATTTCT
>JAJYZM010000219.1 GCA_021799935.1 bacterium
TAAATTAATAATTTAAAGTTTGAGAAAATCTTAATTAAGCTTTTCTCTTATGATATAAAATAATGCATACATTGTGCCAAAGTATTTATTCCTTAAAACTATTAACATTAAGCATGTATATAAATAGTACAAATGAACATATAATTCCCATCATAAGTAAATTTATGTTTTATTTATCAAATAAAATGATGATTTATATAAAGTGAATATAATGTTCGTATAGGAAAAATAATTTCATATTTCGTTTCGCCATTTGATGGTTCCTGTATAATAATATATAATCTAACAAATAATGAACTTTATTCGAGGAAATTTTTCGGAAAAATTTAATTTTAGAAATGATATAATTAGAAAAATATATAGAAAATTTTAAAAGTATCTTTATTAATATTAATTAAAAAATATTTTATGGTCGAAAAAATATATACCAATTTAAATCCATTGTCTTTTTTGCAGACGTTTATCAGCTTAGGTTTATCCTCGCGGGAATATAGTAAACTTGATACGACCAGGAAGGTAGAGCAATTAGGCCTTGACGCAGCATGTTGTTTTGAAACCGCATATAGACAAGAGTTTAATTTGACCGGAATCCTCGATTGCGATAAATGCGCAGAAATGATAATTGAAATCAAAAATAAAATCGGCGGTAATTTTTCCAGAGCTTCAAGTTTGCCTGAAACAATCAGGGTTATAAATACCCGTTGCCCTTTCGGTGATGTGGTTAAACAAACCCCTGAATTATGTAAAATGACTTCAAGCGTATTCGGGGGAATAGTGGCAAGAAATTTTGGCTACGCAAAAGTCGTCTTAAATAGAAGAATAGCGGCAGGAGATTCAACCTGCGACATACAAATATTTATGAACCGTTCGGACGGCATAAATTATATCGGTGATGAATATGACTGGCAGATTAACAACAATGGTAAAAATCAGGATTTTCAAAACAAAAATAAAATAATTGAAAACGGCTGGTGTGTTTTGGAGGATATAGACGAAAAGAGAATAGTTCCAGATATAATCGCAAATTCACACCAAATGAAAGACATTTTGAAAATGGCAAAAAAGGTCGCAAGCAGTTCATCCACGGTTTTAATTGTTGGCGAAACCGGTGTAGGTAAAGAAATTGTGGCAAAAGTAATACACTCGCTCAGTCCCCGCTGGAAAAAACCTTTTACGGGAGTAAATTGCGGGGCGATACCGGAAAATTTGGTGGAAAGCACCCTGTTTGGTCACGAGAGAGGTGCTTTTACCGGCGCGTATGAGGTGCATCATGGATACTTCGAACGTACCGAAGGCGGCACGCTTTTTCTCGACGAAATAGATTCGCTCCCTCTATCAACGCAAGTAAAGTTATTAAGAGTGCTTCAGGAAAAAGAATTTGAAAGAGTTGGCGGAAAACATTCAATATCATGCGATGTGCGCATTATATCGGCCACAAATGCAAATCTGGAAAAGCTCGTATTAATTGACAAGTTCAGGCGAGATTTTTATTACAGGATTAATGTAATCAGTTTTCATATACCACCTTTGCGTCAGAGACAAGAAGATATTTTGCCTTTATCGGAATATATTCTCGGCAAGTTGGAAATAAAATATGGAGTAAAAGCCGCTCTATCTCATGAAGCAATTAATCAATTATATGCCTATAATTGGCCTGGAAACGTTAGAGAACTGGAAAATATATTAGAACGGTCGCTACTCTTATCTAATGATGGTAAAATATCTAACTTATCTATATCAACCATGACAGCTGAAGATAAACCAACTATAAACGACTATGCTAATTTAAAATTACGTACGATAAAAAAGCAAGCCTCCAGTGCTGCTGAGTTATCCGTTCTTGAAAAAACACTTACAGAGTTCAATGGAAATATTTCTAAAGTAGCAAAATCCCTCGGCATTAGTACAAGGGCAATTTATAAAAAATTAAATATGCTAAAAATCGACCCTAAGGGTTTCAGGCATAAGATTTAATAAGTTTTTTATAAAAATATAGAATAATATTAATGCCTTTCTATGATTTTTTTAAGAGACTTATAAATGAAGATAAGAGCTGTATTTATAAATATTTCTTGAATATTAAAATGTATTACATATGAATTTAAAAACAGAAATAATACCAAAAAGATTTTTAATTTTACAGGTTTTAATTTTTATTCTTGGATTTGGATTCTTATTTATTTGTGTACTGTTAAATCTTCCGGCATCAAATGATACAGCTCTTTTAGGGCTTAAAGCGATTATATTTATGATCCTTTTTGTGGTCAATACATCGTCAAACTCTTTGTACAGCAGCGAGTTTTATTATGTAAATAAATGCGGGTGCGATAATAAAAATTTAACAAATGCTGATGATGCATATAATTCGGAAGATATAAAAAATATACAGACCGGTTCGGCTCAAAAACTTTTATATTTTAATCTTTGGATATTGAACAGCAGTTTCTTTTTGATATTTTCAATTCTAATAAATATTATTCAAAGCGTAGGAAAATTGTCGGACAATAGCATATTAAAAATACTATCCTTTTATTCTTTCTTGATTTTTTTGATAGCAATGATAGCAAATTATATAATATTCAACTGTTCTTTTTATAAGTCGCTCAAGAAAATTGTTCAAGGAAACTGACGGATATTTAACAGTTTCTATCGACAAATTTGAGAAGGAATTGATTGTATATTTTATCAAAAAGATGGTATTGAACGACAAGCTTCTTTTGTCGCAAATTGGGATGTCTATTTTAATGAAATAGCCGATAATTATACGACCGAAGATATTTCATTGGAAGATTTGTTTAGATTGTGGGCAGAAAAAGTTATAAAAGAATATCCAAATGGATTAATACCTATTACATAGGGGTTGGTTGGTTCAGGAATATTTGAATATATATCGTTTCAACTCAATGATAAAGTTAAAAAAGGAGGGTATAATTTTTTAACTTATTTTTCTTATCCTTTGCGTAAATGTAAGTTCCAAAAGTTATTGATACTCTACAAAAGATAATGAAACCTTACAAAATTTTTGCAAGTTATTTTCATTATATTATGGTATAGTTTCATTAAATTTTGTAATTTATATTTTTAAAAAATATGATAAAATCAAAAAAATAATTTTAAATAGTATCAATAACTTTTGGAATCTACAGTTACTACGGAAGCGATTATACCAATTTCTTTCCACATTTTGTGTTAATTATCCATATTGGTTTAAAATTAAATTTATAATGCCCAACGTTGCACAGATAAATAGTCTGAATCGTATTGCATGCCGCCTGATAGTCAGGCGCAATTTTAAGCTGTAATTTTATGTTTTAATATTTTAAAATTTTACAAAATCTCCGCAGATATTGATTATAGAAGAATTCCATTCCGAACCCTGAAGGGCGGCGGTAGCATCCGAT
>JAJYZM010000220.1 GCA_021799935.1 bacterium
TATAAGATGCACCGCCCGCAAAGTTATAACCCTGGTCTTGCCGGAACCCGCACCCGCCAGTATTAAAAGAGGTCCGTCGTCATGAAGAACGGCTTTAAGCTGTTCTTCGTTCAAACCTTTAAGATAGGCGGCTGTCTGGAAGGTTGTTGTATTATTATTAAAAGGCATATTTTACCGATAAGTCTGTTTAGTTTACTTGGTATCTATATTATTTTACTCTACGGTTACGCTTTTTGCAAGATTGCGGGGCTGGTCTATATCGGTGCCTTTTAGAGCGGCGATATGATAAGCCAGAAGCTGAAGCGGAATAGTGTAGAGAATGGGGCTCAGAACTTCGGACGTTTCCGGTATTTTTATCAAATCGGACAGCCCGTCTATCTCAGGCTCGTAATCGGCAACCGCAATAATTTTACCGCCCCTCGCTTTTATTTCTTCGATGTTGGATATTGTTTTAGGGGCTAGCGTATTGTTAGACAAAAGAAACAAAACCGGCATATTCTCGTCCACTAGAGCGATAGGGCCGTGCTTCATTTCTCCGGCGGGATAACCTTCGGCGTGAATATACGAAATTTCTTTTAATTTCAAAGCCCCTTCAAGCGCTATAGGATACAATATCCCTCTTCCCAGATATAAAAAATTGGAATTCTTATAATATTTTTTTGCCGCCTCTTTAATCGCTTCGTCCATAAAAAGAATCTGCTCGACTTTTTTTGGAAGTTCGACCATATCGTTAAAAATTTTAAGGCCGTCGATATTTTCGCCCGAAGGAATATATCCTCTAATTTCCCTGATATGCAGAGCCAGAAGAAGTCCGCATAAAAGCTGGGTGGTAAACGCCTTCGTGGAGGCTACTCCTATTTCTGGACCCGCATGCGTATATATTACTCCTTTATCGGACATAGCGGTTATCTGCGAGCCCGGAACGTTGGTGATAGAAATTATGCCGGCGCCCGCGGCTTTAGCAAGCTCGAGCGCGCTGTTGGTATCGGCGGTTTCCCCCGACTGCGAAATTCCTATAAATATATCGTTCTTAGAAATAGGAAAGTTTTCGTACCTGAATTCCGAACCGTATTCGACTATCGCCGGAATGCCGCAAATCGATTCGGTCATATACTTAATGGCAAGACCGGCATAATAAGAAGAACCGCAGGCTGTTATTACTATCCTGGACGCGTCTGCCAAGTCTTTTTTAGTCAGCTTTACGTTTTCGAGCATAATCTTGAAACCGGAAAACGAATCCTTTATTTTATTTTTAAGCCGGCCGCCGCCAGCGTTTTTGCCGTTTACGGATATTACTCTAGACGAAAATGCGTCCAGAAGGCACGACGGCTGTTCAAATATCTCTTTCTGCATAAAATGGGAAAAACCGGTCTTTACCGCCCTCGACGCATCCCAGTCTATTTTCGTAACGGTTTTGGCGGTTTTCTTGCCTTTAAAATTAGTCAGATCCAGTATTCCGTCATGAAAATAAGCTATTTCAGAATTTTTTAAATATAAAACCTCGTCGGAATATTCTATGAGGGGGGAAACGTCGCTCGCAAAATAAACTTCTCCGCCTTTATGAACCATAACTAATGGAGGTCCGTATTTCACCGCCGCAATGCTTTTTTCTGCCGCATTCAATACCAAAACGGCAAAAGCGCCGGAAAGCTCCAGGGCGGAAAGCCTAACAGCTTCATAAAAGGTTTTGCCTTCGTTAATATTGTCCTCTATTAAATGGGCTATGACTTCCGAATCGGTAGGAGTAATAAATTTATGCCCTTTTTTTATCAGCCTGCTTTTTAAAACGGCGTAATTTTCTATTATTCCGTTATGAACTATAGCGATATTTCCAGAGCAGTCCATATGGGGGTGGGCATTATCGTCGGTCGGTTTTCCGTGGGTAGCCCACCTGATATGGCCTATGGCGATATCCGATTTTACGGGCTTGATACAGCTGAATTCTGTCGAAAGATTTACAAGTTTTCCCGACTTTTTGATGCATTTTATCTTCTTTCCGCTCCGGTCGTAGTAAGCTATGCCGGAAGAATCGTATCCTCTGTATTCAAGGCTTTTAAGCCCGTTTAAAACTATATCTACGGAGCTTTCCCCGTTTAGATTTTCGGAATATCCCCTGGAAAATCCCATAATCCCGCACATTCTCGATTATCTCCTCTATTTTTGTTTTGAACAGGGGGGGTCGGATTTAAAATCAGCCCCCTGTTCCCGCCTTATTTTTTCTTTTTTGCGGCTTTCATTTTTTTTAACGCCCACCCTTCTATATTTTTCTGCGGAGTTCTCGATATTGCTAGCGCGCCTACGGAAACGTCTTTAGTTACGGTAGTCCCTGAGGCTACGTAAGAATTTTTTCCGATTTTAACTGGAGCGACGAGTTGGGAATCCGAACCGATAAAACAGCCGTCTTCTATTATAGTTTCATATTTCTTTTTTCCGTCATAGTTGCACGTTATAACTCCGGCTCCTATATTGACGCCGTCGCCGATGCGTGCGTCTCCTATATAGCTTAAATGCGACGCTTTTGTATTTTTCCCGATAAAAGTTTTTTTAACCTCGACGAAATTTCCTATCCTGCCGCCTTCGGATATAAAGGTTTCAGGCCTTAACCTCGCAAATGGACCTATCTGAACGTCGTTCATTATAACAGAGTTCTCAATAACGCTGTAAGGTTTTATTCTCGTATTATCCAGAATAGCCGAATCTTTAATAATGCAGCCGTTTTCGATAACAGCCCCTTTCATTATTAAAGTTTTCCCGGATAAAAAAACGCCCGGATATATAACAGAATTTTCGCCTATTTCAACATTATAGCCTATATAAACGTTGTCGTCGGATATGAAATTAACGCCTTTTTCGATAAAATTCCCGATTAATCTTTTTTGCAATATTTTTTGGGCGTTAATTAAATCAGCTTTCGAATTTACTCCGACAAACTCCTCTGCATTAACTGATTTATAGCAGGCGGTTTTTAATCCCGCTTTATAAAAAATATCCACTATATCCGTAAAATAATACTCTTTCTTTCTATTGTTAGGCTTAACGCGGCCGATAAATTTTCTTAAAAGATTTAATTTGATTATATAAACTCCCGAATTAATTTCTTTTATCAAAGCAGTATCTGGAGTAAAATCGCATAACTCTTTTTCTTCGACTATTTTCTCCGCATACCCTTTTTTATCTGTTAGAATTCTGCCGTAAGAATAAGGATTTTCTACTTCCACTGACAAAACTGTTAAATCGTTTCCGTTGTCTAAATGAAACTTTAAGGTTTCTATAAAAGTTTCCGGTTTTATCAAGGGCATATCGCACGGCAATATTATCACATCCTCTTCTTCGGCGCCTTCCGGAAACAAATCTAACGCTTTTTTTGCGGCGTCTGCCGTACCGAGGTATTTTTCCT
>JAJYZM010000221.1 GCA_021799935.1 bacterium
CGCTTGGGGCATGGGGTCTGGGCTGGGAAGTATGGCTCGACGGCATGGAAGTAACGCAATTTACCTATTTTCAGCAGATAGGCGGCGTAGAGCTTTCTAAACCGGCTATAGAGATTACTTACGGATTGGAAAGAATCGCTATGTTTCTTCAGAATAAAGACAGCGTTTTCGACCTTCAATGGAACGATTCCTTTAAATACGGGGATATCCATAAAGACGACGAGTCGCAATTTTCTAAATACAGCTTTGAATATGCCGACGGAGAAATTCTGCATGAATTATTCAATTTATATGAAGCGGAATCGAAAAAACTGCTTTCGTTTAAAATGAAAGAGCTTGTGAAGCCTGCATACGAATACTGCCTTAAATGCTCCCACGCATTTAACATGCTGGACGCAAGAGGGCTTATAAGCGTATCGGAGAGAATGAATTTTATATTAAAGGTAAGGGCGCTTGCCGAAGGATGCGCCAGGCTTTATACCGGTTACGCCGATAAAGGCCAAATCCACTAAATAAAAAATAAGAAAATAAAATCAGACAATTACCGTGAGCGAATATTTATTGGAAATAGGTTCGGGAGAACTTCCGTACGACGAGGTAAGAAAAATACCCGCGGCGTTAAAAAACATTCTGCAAAATTTCTTTGAAAATGAAATAATGCTTAATGAAAAGCCTGATATAGAGGCATTTTCGACTCCGAGGCGCACGGTTGTTTTAATTAAAGGACTGCCCTTAAAATCCCCCGACAGGGAGGTAGAAATAGTAGGCCCGCCGGTAGGCATATCTTATCACGGAGGCGCACCCGCCGCTCCGCTCTTGCAGTTCATGAAGAAGAACGAAATTTCCGACTACAAAAAAATTTATCCGTTAAACCGGAAAAAAGGCGTTTATACGGCTTATAAAAAACGCATAAAAGGCTTGCCGGTTAGGGATTTATTGACGGCAAATATTCCGGCGTTTATTAAAAAAATTCCTTTCAGAAAAACGATGTTTTGGCTCGACAAAGAAATACGGTATCCAAGACCGGTCATTTGGATATTGTCTATATTCGACGGAAAAAATGCGCCGTTTAATTTTGGAGATATTAAATCTTCAAACCGGACGTATATTGCGGAACCGATTTCTTATAAAATGAAATCCGTTAAAATTTCGGGTTCCGAAGACTATTTTGACGCCGTGTCTTCAAGCGGCATAATTTTAAAAAACGGCGACAGAAAAAAATATATAGAAGCCGGGATTAAATCGCTGTCGAAGAAAGTAAATGCCGATATGCCGGAATACGACGACGATTTCATAGACGAAATAACCGGCTTAACCGAAACCCCTTATCCCATAATATGCGGATTCGATAAAAAATTTCTGTCGGTTCCGGGGGAATTGCTGTCGATTGTCATGCGCAAACACCAGAGATTTTTTCCGTTAAGCAAAAACGGCTCCCTGCTGCCTTATTTTGCCGCAGTGGCCAACGTGAATCCAGCGCCCTCCGTTAAAGAATCCTTAGAAAACAATATTAAATCCGGATATTCCAAGGTTTTAACCGCAAGGCTGGCCGATGCCGAATTTTTCTTTAAAGAAGACAGCAAAAAAAAGCCGTCCCATTTTGTTGAAGAAACAAAAAATATTTTATTTTATCACGGTTTAGGCTCTTATTTCGATAAAACTAAGAGAATCGGGGAATTGGGAATTTTTATAGCCGGAAAGCTGAATTTTCTTTTAGGCATGCTGTCGGATTTCAAGACCGCGTCGGGCTTATTGAAATTCGACCTTGCTACGCACGTCGTATATGAATTTCCGGAGATGCAGGGCATAATGGGCAGGATATACGCAAAAGCTTCGAAAGAAAGCACGGAAGTATCCCTGGCTATCGAAGAACATTATTATCCTGTTTTAAAGGCGAAAAAAAAGCTCATGCCCTCGAACGATTTATCCGCGCTGTGTTCTTTGTCGGATAAATTAGATACCGTTCTTTCGTTCGTAATGTTAAAAAAACTCCCTACGGGAGAATCAGACCCTTTTTATCTTCGCAGGGCTATGATAGGCGTAATAGAAATTATTTTAGATAAAAAATATAAAATTAACTTAAGCGACGTATGCAATTTTTACTTTAACGAATTTTTTAAAGACCGCAGATTAAATGCCGACGAATTAAAAACCGCTTTTATGAATTTTGCGTATGTCAGGTTTAAAAACCATATGCTTTCCGGCGGCTATAAATCCGATGAAATAACTGCGGTTTTAACTGCCGAAATAACCGGCGATTTTTACGCTTCCTTTCTCAAAATAGATTTTCTTTCAAAATTTAAGAAACACGAAGAAGTTTTTGAGTTATCGCAGGCATATAAAAGGATTAAAAATATTACATATAAATTTTCCGAAATCACCGGCTTTAATGAAAGCAAATTAATTATGCCGGAGGAAGTCCGGCTTATTTCCGTATTTAAATCGGTTCAAAAAAATACCGTTCCTTTATTGAAAGCGGGCGATTACGCCGCAGCGGTAAACGAAATGTATAAATTAGTGCGTCCGGTTAACGATTTTTTCGACGGCGTTATGGTTTTAACCGAAGAAGAAGAAGTTAAAAATTCCAGGCTCGGATTATTAAATAACGTGCTTAATTTTCTTAAAAATTTTTGCGATTTTTCAGGTTTAGATTTATAATAATCGCTTTCGTTTTTTAAATATCGTATATCATTTATTTATTTTATTTACTTGGAGGATGGCGTTATGGGCAAGTATGTTTATTTTTTCGGCAACAAGCATGCGGACGGAGACGGTTCCATGAAAAATCTGCTGGGAGGAAAAGGCGCGGGTCTTGCCGAAATGACTAATCTCGGCATAAGAGTCCCCGCGGGTTTTACCATTACCACCGATGTCTGCACGTTCTATTATGAACATAATAAGAAATATCCCGATGAATTAAAGAACGAGGTAAGAGATAATATAAAAAAAATGGAAGAAACAATGGGGTCTAAGTTCGGAGATGTCCAAAACCCGCTTTTAGTTTCCGTAAGAAGCGGAGCAAGAGTCTCCATGCCCGGAATGATGGATACCGTTCTGAATCTCGGATTAAACGAAGATACGATAAAAGGGCTTATAAATAAGTCCGGCAACCGGAGATTTGCCTACGATACCTACAGGAGATTTATCCAGATGTTTTCAAACGTAGTGCTTGGAATAGATTCGGGCATTATGGAATCGCTCCTTGAAAATAAAAAGAAAGAAAAATCGGTAAAAAACGATAACGAATTAAGCGATGCAGATTTAGAGAGCCTTGTAGGCGAATTTAAAAGCGTCGTTAAAAAAGAAAAGGGAATTAAATTTCCGGAAGACCCGGAGGAGCAGTTATGGATGGGTATTTCCGCAGTGTTTGAATCATGGAACGTTCCCAGGGCCA
>JAJYZM010000222.1 GCA_021799935.1 bacterium
CATTATAAGATTGTTTTTAGAATTAATGCCGACTATATCTTCTTTTGAATTTACGGCGTTATTATTTTCGTCTTTTTCCAGCTCGTTATAAATTGAATCGAAATTTCCCAGGTCGGACCAGTCTATATCGGATTCTACGACTTTAACCGATTTAGTCTTTTCCAGAAGGGCAAAATCGATAGAATTTTCCTCTATTTTGAGCATATCCGCTTCTTTGACCCTTATCATGCCGCCGTCCTTCGACGCGTTTTTATAAGCCTCCCCTGAATTTTCGTAAATTGCAGGGCACAGGGACTGAAGCTCCTCAAGCAGTATTTCGGGTCGGCACATAAGCATTCCGCTGTTCCAGTAAAAATTCTTTTCCGAAATATATTTAGCGGCGGTTTCTTTATCGGGTTTTTCTTTGAAAGACAAAACCGGCGATATTACAGTATTTCGCGTTTTTAAGGGCTGTCCGGCTTCTATGTAGCCGTAACCGGTTTCCGGATACGACGGCTTGATTCCGAACATAACGATGCCGCCTTTCAGAGCATCGTTCCGCCCTATATCTATGATGCTTTTATAAGCGTCTTCGTTTTTTATGAGGTGGTCGGAGGGGGTAACGAAAACCAAATCCGAACCGTTTTCGGAGGCGTCTAAGCATGACAGGGCGACGGCCGCCGCGGTATTTCTGGGAACAGGTTCCAAAATAAACCTACGGTTCTTAACGCCTATTTCATCAAGCTGGTCGAGCGCGATAAAATACTGGTCTTTATTGGTTACGATTATGAAATCGCTGCATAAATCTTTATTTCTTAAAACTGTCAGCTGAAACAAAGACATATCGCCTATAAGTTTATAAAACTGCTTGGGGAAATAAGTCCTCGAAATAGGCCACAGCCTTGTTCCGCTTCCTCCGCATAAGATAACGTTCGTCAAAATAAATTTACCTCCCTACCGAATAATAATCGAAGCCGCTTTCTGTCATTCTTTTTTTGTCGTAAATATTTCTTCCGTCGAATACCGCGGGGGTTTTCAGCGCGGCTTTAATTTTATTGAAATCCGGCACCCTGAAATCGTTCCATTCCGTGGCGATTATTAGTCCGTCCGCACCTTTAACCGCATCGTACATATCTTCCGCATATTCTATTTCCGAGAAAATTTTTCTGGTATTGTCCATGGCTATAGGGTCGTAAGTTTTAATTTTAGCGCCGTAGGAAAGAAGTTTAGATATTATGACTAAAGAAGGTGCTTCCCTTATATCGTCGGTTTTAGGCTTAAAAGACAGTCCCCAGAGCGCGAAAGTCCTGCCTGCTATATCTCCCTTGAAATGCTTTAATATAAAATCTACGATAATTTCTTTCTGCGAAGCATTCACCTCATCCGCGGCCTTTAGAAGTTTAAATTCGTAATTATGCCTTTTCGCGGTTTGATACAGAGCTTTTACGTCTTTCGGAAAACAGCTTCCGCCGTAGCCTATTCCAGGGAATAAAAAGGACTTGCCTATTCTTTTATCGGAACCTATGCCTGTTCTGACGTTATCTACGTTAGCTCCGGTCAGGGCGCATAAGTTTGCTATTTCGTTCATAAAAGTTATCCTGACTGCAAGCATAGCGTTAGCGGCATATTTCGTAAGTTCGGAAGAATCTGTATCCATAAAATATATGGGCGCTCCCGTCCTTACGAACGGTTCGTATATTTCGTCTATAATTTCTTTTGCCGCCTGCGCTTGTTTCTTTTTGTCCTTTTTGAAATTAATCCCTACGACTATTCTGTCCGGCCTCTGGAAATCGTCTATAGCGGCGCCTTCTTTTAGAAATTCGGGGTTTGACGCTACGCAGAAGTTTTTGGTTTTTTTGGCAATTATGCTTTCCACCTTTCTGCACGTTCCGACCGGAACGGTGCTTTTGACTATTACGGTTTTAAAGCAGTCTATAGAGTCCGCGATGCTTTCCGCTACCTTAAATACGTTAGACAAATCTGCTTCCCCGTTATCCTGGGGAGGAGTGCCTACTGCTATGAATACCACGTCGGTTTTGCCGACGGCTTCGCGCAAATCTTTCGTAAAATAAAGCCTGTTTAATTTAACGTTTTTATCGGTAAGTTCTTTAAGCCCCGGCTCGTAAATAGGAATTACCCCAGATTTTAAAGATTTAATCTTATTTTCGTCGTTATCCACGCAGTAAACGGTATTGCCGGAATCGGCAAGGCATACCCCCGTAACGAGGCCCACGTAACCCGTGCCTACTATAGATATATTCATAGGTTAAAGTCTCCTTTGGAGAAAATTCAGCAATAAATATTATATGTTATAACATAACATATATTGAATAAAAGTTAAATAAGAACCGGTTAATAAACGTAAAAACCGGAAAGCCTGTAAATAAAAGTTCCTATTATATTAAGCCGGTTTATAGTCCAGTAATGCGGAAAAGGATTATATCTTGCCGCATTGTATATCGCTTTAACCGCCGCCTTATCCAAAATTTTTTTTCCCGAAGACCTCAGAACAGCTACGCTGTGTATCGAACCGTTTTTATTAATCGAAAACTCTATTACGAGCAGTCCCGATAACCCTTCCCTCCTTGCTCTGTACGGATATTCCCATACGTTTTCTATTTTATTTTTAACATGCAGTAAATACGATGCATACTTTATAGTAGTAGTATTGAGATTTACCGTAGCCGATTTTATTCCGCGCGAAGGATTTTTTATTCCCGTTCCAGCCGCATTAGGCGCGGCTTGGTTAAAAAATTTCCCCATCGGAAAAAGATTGCTTAGTCTTCGCCTGCGCCTGGGACGCGAAGACGTATTGTTCGACACTATATGCGAATTGCTTATAACCCTGCGGTATCTCGGAGCTGGTTTTCTGCGCCTGTAATTATTCGCGAAATTCCTCTGGAAAGGAGCCGGCGGCGTGTATGGAACAGGGGCAGACGACGGATTGCTGAAAGAAGGCGGAGCGTTCAGCCTTGTGTTTTTCTTAGCGTAGTGAGCCTTAATGCTAGCATATTTAGGGTTTTTTATTTTATATTTTTCAAGATTTTTAATAAATTTATAAGGCTCTACAAGAATAGGTTTGGTATATTTATGGACCTTTTTGTTTTTTTTATGCTGATTGCCGTATTTAAGCAAAAATAAAATCAGCGCAGAGTGGATTACAACTGAAATTATAAGGGCATATATAAGTACTTTATTGCTTTTCATATTATAAATAAAATTTATTTAATTTAATTATTTTACATTATTTTAAATTGATTTAAAATCATTTTAGTTTTAAAATTATATACATTTAATTATTTTATTTTATAAATTTATAAACATAGGAGGTGTTTATGAATACTTCGGAAGAAAAAGGATTTAAAAAAATTTACGAAGGCAAGGCAAAAATCCTTTACCT
>JAJYZM010000223.1 GCA_021799935.1 bacterium
ATTTGTTTCTATTGTTTATTAATATTATAGTCTTATTTTCCATCAAATCGCACATGTTACAGTATATCTTCGTCATTAATGTTTAAAGCTTTTGTTTATTTATTAGACATCCCAGAAAACCTAAAATGAGCCCGAGGAGAATCGAACTCCTGATCTTCACGTTGTCAACGTGACGTCTTACCATTCGACTACGAGCTCGTTATAATTACATTATAAACAAACTTATTTATCTCTCTTTATCAGATTGAAAGTTTCAACCCGTCATATGCTATAGAGGTATCTTTAAATACGCTTTTTGCTTCTTTTAATAACGGTTCCGCATCCGCGTATCTTGAACTTAAATGAAACAATATTAATATTTTAACCTTTGCTTTTTTTGCAACCGTTGCGGCCTCCTTTGCCGTTGAATGTTTTCTTTGAACAGCCAAATCCTTCAATACATCCGAATAAGTGGCCTCATGAATAAGCAAATCAGCATTTGCAGATGTTAACACTGTATTTTTTGTGGGGCGCGTATCGGTAGCATAAACAATCTTTTTTCCCTTTTCTATAGTAGTTACATCTTTTAACTTTATCCTTTTTCCGTTTATAAGCATAGTTCCTGTTTTAGAAAATTTTGAAAACATCTCCCCTTTTAAACCTAACGCCAGGGATTTTTCTTTGATGAAATGTAATTTATCATTCTCTTTAAATAAGAACCCATACGTTTTTATGGAATGCTCCAATCTAAAAGCATTTATCATAAAGGTTTTACCTTTAAATATTGTGCCTGTTCTTATCCCTTTAATCACAACTTTATAATTAATCAAAGCATTATCGAAAGTTATCAATAAATTTACCTTTTTCTCTTCTCCCTCTGGTACATATATATACAGCGGTTCAACCCTGTTCAAAAGTGCAAGCGTTCTTACCAAGCCCGCAACGCCTATTACATGATCGCCGTGCAGATGCGTTATAAATATCGCCTTTATCTTAAATGGGTTTATTGAATATTCCATCAATTGCCTTTGAGTACCTTCGCTGCAATCAAACAAGAATACGTTACCGTCATATTCTATAGCCACTGCAGGCATCGCGCGTTCCTTTGTGGGCGCCGAACCCGCGGTTCCAAGAAATGTTATATCTATCATGTTACCAGTTATATGTCTATTACCACAACTTTTTCTTTTAAATCAATACTTATTATTTTTATTTCCGGCGATATTTCCTGCAGTGCGTCCTTGGATATATGTTTGTTCTCGCGAAGCTCTTTTATTATATGGTTTATATACGGCATCTGCATAAAAATTTTTTCTCCTATGCTCTTATTTTTACGTATCTCATCCTCAAGTTCTATTGCTAGATTTTTTTGTTTTTTTATACTTATCTCTATTTTTTCTATTTCAGGATTTAACTCCGATTTTTTTGATTCTTGCATTCTTTCAAAGATATAAACGGCATCGAGTGCTTCCTGTATTCCAGAAAATTCTTTTTTGTCTAATCCCGAATACTTTTTTATTTCCACTACTGAATAGTCTATTGGGTTGTTGTCTTTGTAATAAACAATCGCATTTTTGCTGCTTTTTGCCTTTTTTATTTCCGTATCCACTTCTTTTACGATATCGCCTATTTTTTCATCAATCGTGAAAATCTTTGCTTTGGGGTCTATACCCAAATTTATCAATATATTTTCTAAATAAAGACTGCCGATCCCAAATTCTTTTAGGATAGCGGAGATTATGGTAGAATCCGGATTCTTTTTTATATCTGATATTATATCATCTAAATTTTTAGCGATGTGGGTAACTGGAGGTATATACCTTTCGTTTATTTTTACAACCCTATCCTTGGATATCTGCTTATTATAAGCAAGCAATACCTTCATCTTATCGTCAGTGATTACGAAATTTCCTTTTCCGAATAGTTCGACAATTATATTGAATTTATTGCTTTTCTCCAAGGAAAAAATTATTATTCTGTCATTGTCTAATTGGCTTATCTCCTTTATTATAGAATTATCAATTAGTTTTCTGACCTGCGAAGAAAATGCGGTGGTTTCTTCATTTTTTTCCATATACTCTGTTTTGTTTATTGTATATGGAAGGCTACAAATTAGATTCACTACGTTTTCCTTGCCTTTAAGTTTCATTCTGAATTTATTAGTATCAATTTCATAAAATTGGTCTATCCTATATCCTATAAAACCATTCAGTCCATTTGTTATTACTGAGATTTCTAAAGCAGATACGCCCCTCATATAAATCATTAGGAAATAAGGTTTTATAGAAGGACAACTATAATTACCTTTCTTTTTTCAATTTTTTCAGACCCTCTTCTTTTACTATTTCGGAAAATAGTTTTGCTTTCTTGTAAGCTTTGTCAGAATTTTCGAAAGCAGTACCAACTTGGGCTATGTCACCCCCGTTTTTTAATGTGTTTTTAAGATCGGTAATCGTAGCTATCCCTCCAGCAACTATATAGGGAACTGAAATCACCGATTTTACCATTCTTATCATTTCACCCGGAACTGGACCTTCATGCTGCAGTTGAGGGTTTGAACCCGCATCAGTAAGTATAAACCTGTTTCCGAGAAATTCACCTGCAATAGCCAAAGCAGCAGCAAGCTTTGGTTTCTCTCTGGGCACAAAATTCGCATCGCCAACCCATCCGACAGTTCCACCGGGATGAACAACAATATATCCGACAGGAAGCGGCTCTATCCCCAGTTTCTTTATCACTGGCGCCGAGAGGGTTTGCGCCTGAGTAATCCAATACGGATTTCTAGCGTTTAGAAGCGACATGAAGTATATCGCATCTGAATATGCAGTTACATTGCCTATATTTCCAGGAAATAATATTACCGGTATATCTGAAATATCCTTTATATTTTTTGCTACAGAATCCAGCAATTCTCCCTGAACGCCTATGCTCCCTCCTATTAATATTGCATCTGCTCCGCCATTTATGCATGCTTTCGCCGTTTTGATTGCAGATTCTTCAGATTTATAGTCTTCTGGATCTATCAACGTAAAAAGTAACGCCCCCTTAGTATTAAGCATTTCATTGATATATATTTCGACTTTTCCATTTTTCATAAACTTACCTGGAAACACAGTTTTTTGCCATTTCCAAACCTTCAACTTCTATTTTTGCTTTCGGAGAAAATTTAATATCCCTCTTTATTTTTTCTATACTTATAACCCTATCGCTAAGTAAAAAGTCTATCTCATCGGCATTGATATTTTTTGTTCTTCGCCCAATCTTTGCAAGTATCATCGGTATATGTTTATTTGGTGGTTCAACATTCAAATATTTCGCAACTAACGTAAAAAGGTATTTTTGCGTATATTTTTTGCCGTCTGTCAAATTATATATTTTATTTTTACTGTTTTCATTT
>JAJYZM010000224.1 GCA_021799935.1 bacterium
GCGTCAGACGGAAAAGTTTACGAGCAATGGACTAGGAAATCATTTTATTCAATTGTATTTCGAAGAAGCACATAACCTTTTTAAAGATAACGATAACAGCGACGAAACTAAAATATATAGAAGATTTGCAAAAGAAGGGGCAAAATATCATATAGGCATGGTTTATTCAACGCAATCTCCGACCACAATATTATCAGACCTATTGGCGCAGACCGAGAATTTTTTTGTTGCACATTTAGCTTCTCAAGACGATGTAAATAAACTTTCTAAGGTTAATATTGCCTATGAAAGTTTAAAAAATGACATTTTACGTGCAAAAACGCAAGGTTACATAAGAATGCTTACAAGATCGCATCGTTTTGTTATATCAATGCAGGCATTAAAATTTTCTCCAAAAAAATAAAATATAAGGAAGAACTTTATGCCGTATCAAGGCGGAAATAGATTACCTGCGGAAAAAGCAAGTAAACTTGGACACTTAGATGTTATACGAAGTCCTTTGGTTCAACAGTTATGTAAAAATTTTAATGACCCTAATTGTTGTTTGCCCGTATCTTCAAAGATTTTATGGCAGAATTTGCCTAATTCAGGCAACGAAGCAAATATAATATTTTCAACCGACGGTTCATTGCAAGTAATTGAAAATCCACAACCTCCGCATAAAGCAATTGCGTTCGTAAAAACCGTATTATTTAAAATCGATCAACATGCTATTTCAAAATTAGACAGAGAAACGCCGAATCCTTTTGCAATAAGAGATTTAATGTCGGATTCTGCACTTTTTCATGCTACAGCTTTTCCTTTAAGGCATGCCGTAATTCCTGGAAAGACTATCTATCACGCTGTTAGGGAGATAATCTACGAGTCCATAAAAGACAAAGGGCTTAATGATGCAATTGACGGTGCGATAATGGAAACATTAAAATGGCTTGTTTACGAAAAATGGAATCCAACGCCGAAAACTCAACTTGAAAAATTTGGTTGTCCACATTGCAAGGAAAATGTTGCAACCCTCCAATTTGATGAAGAAAAAGGAAAATGCCCTGGATGTAATGGCGAAATATATATTACGGATATGTTCGGACTGCATTTAAATATGCAGGACGATTTTGCGCCAAATCAAGTTGCGTCAGATTATATGTCCGTAAATGAAACATTGATGATATTTACTCCGATAAGATATTTCTGGGAAACAAATAAAGATGTGCTTAAAAACTACCTTATGATTAAAGACGGTCCTTTGTCGTTAAGAGCAACTCTTGCTAAGTTAGCAGCACCGATAAGGCGTTTTTTTAGATTTGCAAAAGAATCGGAAGTAGAAATAGCAATGATTGGACAAGAAAAATCCGGAATGTTTTATGACCATTTGCAGCTGATTGGAAATACCGCTCCAAATTATTCGATTTTCATTCCGAATAATGAATACATTAGAAGTGAAATTCAACATTCTAATTCAATAGGTATTTATGGTCAGGATACTAATTATGGCGCTAAAGTTTTTATAAAGTATAATGATTATCACAAAATGGTAATCAATATACCGACTGGCGAAAAGGGCGAGTTTGTCAATAATCCATCATCGGCAAATTTAATTGCATTCGAAAGAATTATTGCAACATTGCCTAAAATATTAAGCAATAGATATGAGGGGGCATTATTTCCTATTGAATTAGCAAATGGAGTCGCATCTCTATCTACATATCCTTCGGCGAAAGTATTGAAATTGTTTTCTAAAGACGCGATCGAAAAATAAATCGTATATTTTGTACGATGAACATTTAAAGAGCAAACGAATATAAGCTATTATAATGAGGGTCTAATGAAAATTATCGATATTCTTGAAAAAGTAAACAAGCTACCCTTAAGTTCAAGAGATAAAGGTTCTTTTTTCGAAAAATTAATCGCTAAATATTTATTAACCGACCCTGAATATGCAAATAAAATTGATAAGGTATGGACATGGGGAGAGTGGGACGAGTGTCCGGATAGAGGAATGGATAGCGGCATAGATTTGGTTGTCCGCGAGATAGATACGGGAAATTATTGGGCTGTGCAGTGCAAATTTTTCGACCGGGAATATAATTTGCAAAAAGCCGATATAGATTCATTTTTTACGGCATCGGGCAAGAGATATAAAATTAACGGAGAATACAAAGCTTTTGATTACCGTTTGATAGTATCTACTACCGATAACTGGAGCAGTGAAGCCGAAAAAGCTCTTCAAAATCAAACCATATCAACGCATAGGATAACACTTGAAAACCTCGAGGAAAGCCCTGTTGACTGGAGCCTCTTTGATATAGGCAATCTGGAAGAAATAAAGCTTAAACCTAAAAGAGTCTTAAGACCCCATCAGGAAGAGGCTATTGAATCGGTAATAAATGGGTTTCAAAATAACGACCGCGGAAAACTTATTATGGCCTGCGGAACTGGGAAGACCCTCACTGCATTGCGGCTCTGCGAGAAATATGCGCCGAAAGGACGGATTCTGTTTTTAGCGCCGTCTATAGCTCTTGTCTCTCAGAGTCTGAGGGACTGGACTGCGGATGCTTATGAGCCGTTTAATGCCTTTGCCGTTTGTTCCGATACAAAAGTTGGAAAAGACGATGAAGATATAAGAGTTCATGAGCTTGCATATCCCTCTACAACGGATGCCAAAAAACTTGTTCAAGCCGTTAATAGCATTAATAACGACAGAATGACCGTTATATTCTCCACATATCAATCAATTCAGGTTATATCGGATGCGCAAAAACAAGGTATCGGCTCTTTCGATATTATTATATGCGACGAAGCTCACCGCACAACGGGCGCAACCCTGCTGAATGAGGAAGATTCCGAGTTCGTCAAGGTACACGACAATAATGTGATCAACGGCAAAAAGAGGCTTTATATGACGGCCACTCCCCGCATTTATAACGATACGGTAAAGAAAAAAGCCGATGAAGCCAGCGCCTCTTTGTTTTCTATGGACGACGAAAAAATTTACGGAAAACAGTTTTATGAGTTGAGTTTTGGAAAGGCTGTTGAAATGAACCTGCTATCCGATTATAAAGTTATGATTACAGTTGTGAACGAAAATGAAATGGCGGACTTAGTTAATCAATACAATATTAATGAAAATGAAGCCGTTACTACGGAACTTGCAACAAAGATAATAGGAAGTTGGAAGGCTTTAATGGGGCGGGAATTGTTTTCTATCGACGATAATGGAATGGAAAGTATTAATAATAAGCATATGCGCATGGCGGTTGCATTTTCTAAGTCGATTAAAGCGTCCACGGAGATGTCTAAAGTGTTTAAAAAAATGGTAAGTTTACATGAAGGCTCATTGGCTGAATCCGGTTTTGATATGGACCATGTTGACGGCACT
>JAJYZM010000225.1 GCA_021799935.1 bacterium
TCGATGTTACAGGGATGATGTCCGAAAGAGATGTTAATAAAATCAACGGTACGCTTTCAGCTATTCACGGCGTAAAAATGGCTGACGCGGTTTTAAAGGAAAATGCGGTTTACATTATTATCGAAAACAACATCGATATGGAAAGCGTTAAAAACATTATCAGGAACGCTGGCTATACTCCGGGACTTCATATCAGCTGGGTTATATCCTGAACCGGCTTAAAATCCTTTTAAGCGGTAAGATAAAGTCATTTATTCAGGGTTATTGATGGTTTTGTATTAGCCGCAAATCAGAGGCTTATAGATAAAGGCTTTACAGAAGACATCGCTGGAAATAGCCCAAAAACGCACACAAATGCGTTTTAAAGGGTTATATAATTTTTATTGGAGGTTTGTTTCAGTTTAAATTCTAATATTCTTTTATAGAGATTCGGCGGGAGATAGTATTCAATAATTCGTATATATAAAAATGGTTTTATTTCTTTTTTGATATTTCTATGAATATCTCTAATCATAAATTCAGGAGCTTTTTCATAAGGTGATTGCATTACTCTAACTGTTGGAACAATGATATTATTTTGAAGTTTAAAAGTTTCTATTAAATGATATTTTTCGGTAGAAATTTGTTCTTTTAAAAATTCGCTAATTTTATCTGTTTCTTCTTTCGGAAATTCTTTTTTCATTCCTATATTGCTATTTACTAATGGCAACTTAAGTTCATAGCATTTGGGATTGAATTTTATATCTTCTAATATATAATTTTCCTTTACAGTAATGTAAGTAACTGGAGGATTAGATACTTTATAACGATATGACATTACGGAGCCGTCTCTCACAGCATAGCCGCCGATATCTGAGGTATTAAATACTTTGCCTTTGTAAAATTCTTCTTTTAACCCATCGTATTCCTTTTTTAATTTTTCACTTTGCTTTAAATAGGTTCTAAAAAAAGCATCAAATTCTTTTGATGCTTTACTTTTTATATATTCGTCTTCAATAGATCTCTCATTATAATTAATATTAAAATATCCAAAAATTAATTCCTCATCGGATTCTTCCATATCCTCTGATATTTTTTTAATACACAGCTTTAAAACTTTTTTGGAGTATTTCATATTATTAGCAACATAATCGGCAAATGGGCTTAACATAAGTATAATAAAAATAAAATACTTAATTTTTTTTTTGTCTTTTTTGTTTCCCTTGCTTCTTACGCAACTCTTTAAATAAAAATTCAAAAAACAAATAAATCTTCTTAAATCAGTGTTGCGCTCTTTCCTTGAATTTAAAATTTTTTTAGTTTCAAATTTATCGTTTGAAAAGTTAAAAGGCATTAATTTGATGGAATCTTTGCTTTTAAGTTCTTTTAAATTATCTATCGCATTTTTATACAATTCTTCAGGAGAATTAAAATATATTTTCTGATTTTTATTTCGTTCGTCGGGTTTTGTTAAGGTAAATTTACCATTATTTTGATATATTTTCTTTAAATAGGCTAATAAAAAATGTCGTTGTTCCTCTATTGCATTGTTTATATCATCCGCTATAAATCTATTTCCTATTTCATATATGCTGTTTATAAAGCCAGACAAATACGGCTTTCTATTTTTATTTTCAATTATTGACTTAATATATTCTTCTTTATTTTTAAGGACTGATTTAAGTTCGCTCTGAATTCGCCGGTTTCTGGGATTGTTTATTAGTTCTTCAATTTTATCGGATATATTTAAATCAATTATATTTTCTAATAAATCTATTAGCTTGTCTATGGATTTTATATCGTCATTATCCAAAGTTTTATTAAAAAGATATCGGAAACTATCAATAATATATTGAATAAAATAAGCGTCAATATCATCAAAAGTATCACCAAAACTCAAAGAATTAAATACCTTAGGCATTATAGATGTAACAAATAAATTAGGTTGAAGTTTAAATATAAATTTATTTATCGTTTTATCGTCCATAATTTTTAATAATTCATACCTTAATGTTAGATAAAATAAGGATTTCTCTAAAACATTCAAATTAACTATAGAAGTTTTTAGAAGCTTAATTCAAATAATATACACTGTTACTATATGCAAAACATTTTAACAAAAATATTATTAAATTAAAAATTGTTTTTCACAAAAATGATAGTTTTTTTGATTTTCTCAATATAATAAGTTCATAAGAGGAAAATTTATGAAGCAGACAATTTCGATTGATGATGCAATGATTATTGCCAAAAAAGATAGGGCCACTATATATCGGTGGATTAAATCTAAAAAAATAACTGCCTATAAGGAAAAAAGTGGTTATCGTTGGATCATTGTAACTAAAAGTTTAAAAAATTTATTGGCATTGAAGATAAAGCCAAGGAGGTGATAACGCATGGCAGCGACAAAAAGAGAATTAGAGCTCGAAAACGATGAGCTTATCGACGAGAACGAGTTGTTAAGGTCGAATTTAGCCGATATCAAAGAGCAAATCGAAGAGATTATCGGATCAGGGTCAGATGAAGATGAGACAGACGAAGAAGATGAGAATTGATGCTTCAATAATTAACCCCTTAACCTGCCGGTAAAAATGCCGGCAGGATCACTTTAAAATTTAGATTAGAAGGTTTATAAGATGTCATGGAAATAAGAGTTATCAAAATATCAGATATTAAGATAAGCGATAGAAATAGGAAATTTAACGCGGATAAAGCTAATGAGATGGCCAAGAGTATCGAAGAAATAGGGTTACTGCATCCTATCGTTACAGATAATAACTATAACCTCATTGCCGGATCGCACAGGCTCGAAGCCGTGAAGATATTGGGCTGGGAAGAGGTACCATGTAATATATTTGATATCGACAATGCCGAAGAAGCGGAAATTCATGAGAATCTGATAAGAGCGGAACTATCCGAGCTCGAGAAGGCTGATTTATTGAGTCGCGCAAAAGAGATATATGAGATTAAGCATCCCGAGAACCTTAGAGCGAATATTGCAAAGAAAAATTTAAAACAATTTTCCGGTAAGGAAATTATTTCCGTTTCGGGGATTCCAAGCCAAAAGAGTTTTGCTAATTCTGTTGCGGAAAATATAGGTTTATCCTCTCGAAGCGTTCGTCAATCTATCCAAATTTCAAAAATACCACAAGAAATTAAGAGAATTATTAAGGACACACCAATTGCCGATAGCAAAACCGAACTTTTAACACTTGCTAAACTCGAATCCGATAAGCAGAAAAAGGTGGCAGATATCATTTCAACCGGCAGGGTTAGAAAGGTTAAAGAGGCTATTTATCAAGTCAGGCAAAAAGATTTTAACCGCTCGGTTGTTAAGGCAGACACAGCAACTCAGGATAATGCAAAATATTCTAATAATGCTTTGGT
>JAJYZM010000226.1 GCA_021799935.1 bacterium
TACCGCATATGCCGGTAACGCTAAGACCGTATTTTATTTCTTTATCGTCTATAGAATGTCCGCCCAGAAGAGCGGCGCCGGCTTCTTTAATCTTATCCAAACCTCCCAGCAGTATAAGATTAAAAACGTCTTTTTCTATATCGTTTACGGGAAAACAGGCGATATTCAATGCCGTTAAAGGCTTCCCTCCCATGGCGTAAACATCGGAAAGGGCATTAGCCGCCGCAATCTGTCCGAAAGAATACGGGTCGTCTACCACCGGAGTAAAAAAATCTACTGTTTGGATAAGGCAGACGGAATCGTTAACTTTATAAACGCCTGCATCGTCTTTATATCCGAAGCCTACTAAAACATTGTCGTTTTCCGGCACCGGCAGTTTTTCTAAAATTTTGGAAAGATCCTCCGGACCTATCTTGCACCCTCAGCCGTGTGCGCTTGTCAGGCTAGTAAGTTTGTATTTCTTCGACGTCATTTTTTATTTTTTCTTTAAGGGGTCGGCATTTTTCCGCCCACTATGAGATATTTAAGGTCTTTATCTGTAAACTTGACCCCGCCTCCGAAATATACCGACCTCTGCGAATTATCTGTTATATTATCGTATCCTGCGTCTAAAAATATATGCCTGTAAAAAGTATAGGCGATGCCTGCGTTAATATCCTCGCTTACGCCGTTGTTGTCGGCATTAAAACCGAACGCCCTTGCATAAAGTTTAAGATTTTTGCCCGTATCCGGAACATAATAATTTACGCCTACCGCGCCGGTCGAATACAGCAATCCGGCAAGAAGCGTAAAATTATAGAAATTTTTTGCTATCAAAGCATTCAATTTTATGCTATTGGAGTAACTGTATTGGGTCGTATTAGTAGTTACGCTCGAAGGATAAAATTGCCCCGACGGAGGATTATTGGTAGTGTAAGTCGTGGTCTGGGTTTCTCCGTAAGTATTCCCGTAACCCATAGGCACAGAAGCCACGCCTAGTTCGTAATAATGTCCGGGAGACGGCTGAAGCTTAACGTTCACCTGCGAAACGGAGCCTTTGCTCCTCGCTAGATACTGGGAATTCATATTTACCTTAACCTGAAATTGGCTGTATCCGCCGACCAAATTATTAATTCCTTTAAGCGAGCCGTTAAGATTGTCGTACACCGAATTTCTGTTTACTAACCTGCCTATAGTTCCCTGGCCGTTATTAATTTTAGAAGAAATCCCGTACAGTTCGTTTAAAGTAAGTTTTAATTTTTTTGTATCTGCATTTATATTTTTTAGGCTGTCGTTAATATTGCCTCTATTTTTAGCTACGATATAATTCAAATTTTTAGAAAGCCCCTTTATGTTTTCGGTAATGGCGGGAAGTTCTTTTTTCAGATTATAGGATATGGAATCGAAATTATGGATTGTCCTTGTAATAGCGGCATCGTTCTGCACGGTTAAACCGTTTATGTTTTTTGAAATAGAAGCAAAATTGGACATAATTACGTCCACGTTTTGCTGGTTTTCATACACAAGCCTGTTTAAATTTATTGAAAGCGCCGCAATATTGTGAAGTATAGCCTTTATATTTTCTTCGCCGGTCTTTGTGCCTATAGAGTTTTTTAAAGATTTAGAAACTTTTTCCAGGTCTCCCGCGGTCTTGGAAAATTTCATAATAAGGGCGGACATGCTCTGGGGGGATATTTCGCTTCTTATAACTTCCTTATTTAAAGATTCTTTAGTTTCGGACGCCGGCTCTGCGCCTGCCGGAGATATAGATATATAAGCTTCTCCGAGCAGGCTCATCGACCTTATGGACGCAACATATTGCGGATAGACCTTGTACTCGGTTTTTATCGCCATATAGACTCTGGCAAGCCCTTTTTCTAAGCTGATTTTTTCTACGGTTCCTATTTTTATTCCGGCCATAGTGACCGCAGTTCCCGCACCTATTCCGTTCGCCGATTTAAAATATGCGGAAATAGTATAAGTAGGCGGTTTAAATATGCGGATTTTCCCTACTTTGACGGAAAAATAGGCGAGTATCAGCAAAACCGCAACAACAAAAATGCCTACCTTGGTTTCTTTATTGATATTCATAACAAATAAATAAAAATTAAATTACAATAGGTCCTTCCATGCTTCCTTTTATAAACTGTTTAACGACCGGATTTATAGATTTTCTGAACTCTTCGGGCGCTCCGGATTCTATAATACTGCCGTCGTAAAGCATAGCAATAATATTGCCTGTTTTAAACGCCCCAGATATATCGTGGCTTATAATTATTCCGGTAAATTGAAATTTATTATGCATGGATATAATAAGATTGTTGATGACGTCGGACATAACCGGGTCTAATCCGGTAGTGGGTTCGTCGAAAAGCATTATCTCTGGCTTCAGTATTAAAGCTCTTGCGACTCCTACCCTTTTTCTCATCCCTCCTGAAATCTCGGATGGCATCTTATTTTCCTGTCCTTTTAAACCTACGTCTTCCAAGACGGAAAAAACCCTGTCTTTTATCTCGTTTTCGGAAAGTTTAAGATGCTGCCTTAGCGGAAAAGCAACATTTTCAAACACGTTTAAAGAATCCAGAAGCGCCCCGTCCTGAAATACCATTCCGAATTTTTTTCTTATCTCGTTAAGCTCTTTTTTTTTTAGGGTATTTATATCTATGCCGCCTATTAAAACCTTACCTGAATCCGGTTTCATAAGTCCGATTATGTGTTTCAGCATTACGCTCTTTCCGCCGCCGCTTCTGCCGATAACGACCGTTATTTGTTTTTCGCCGAACTCTATGTTTAAATTATCTAACACCTTTACGCCGTTGAAAGATTTAGACAACCCCTCCAAAATAATCATAACGAAAGATTAATAAAATTGATAAATTTTATCCTTCTATTAAAGGTTTTTAATTAATTAGACATATTAAATTATATGAGAGCTTCAATATGTTTAATTATATATCCGGTAGTTTAAATAATCAATTAATAATGAAGCAAAAAAATAACTAAAAAAGAATAGAGGTGAGCAAATAATCCGCAAAAAGTATATATATCGAACTCAACACCACTGCCTGGGTAGTAAACCTTCCCACCCCTTTTGCGCCTCCGGTAGTCTGAAAACCCTTAAAGGTGCTTATTACCGCAAGTATCGCACCGAAAAAAACAGATTTTAATAAACCGTTATATATATCGCTCAGTTTGATATACTGGTATATCTTTTCGATATAAGTAACATGGTTAAGCCCTAAAAAATACACGTAAACCACATAACCGCCTATTATGCCTATCAAAGAGCACAAAACGGCCATTACCGGAAGCATAGCCATTGCGGCAAGTATCCGCGGAACCGAAAGAAAATAATACGGGTCCAC
>JAJYZM010000227.1 GCA_021799935.1 bacterium
AAAGCATTTTATTTTTATAATTGTAAGCAAAACCGTTAGAAACCAAAAGTCCGTTCAAAACTTTATACAACGGAATATCTTTATAATATACTTCGTTCTTCAATTTATCAGGAAAACCCCTGTAAATTACAAAAGGAATGTCTGTTTCATGAGATAACGTCATTAATGCGGATTTTACACTTCCGTTTCCGGAAAGTGAAATTCTTTGCCTCAAAAAATAAGGCATATTCATATTCATTTTAGTTAAACTTTTTTTACATATTTCTCCGTTAATTTCTTTACAACCTCTATTTTTATTAACATTTATAGATAGACGATCCACCTTTTTCCCATCGAAATTAATATGTACTATTCCGGCTTTTTTAATTTTTATCCCGTATTTCTTAAGCAATCCGTTAAAACTGCTTTGATTCTTATTATAAGCTGCGCTTACTTTGGTCGAAAAAATCATACCGATACTTGCAAATGCGGTAATAAATACAAACGCCGATAATTTTTTGTTTTTAATTTTCATAATTTTTTGTTTTTAATTAAGTTAATTTTTTAAATATAATTCAATTATATTTTTTTAATGTTTCCATATTATGACAATTTTGTTACATTTACATTAAATTTTTGTTAAATTTATGTTACAAATCAGGCAAGATTATAGTAAAAATCTTTATTGAAAGGTTTTTATAGTGAAACGCGGATTAAAAAACGAAATATATGTACAAAAATTCATGATGATATTTTAGAAAATATGAAATGACTATAAACGACTAAATAAAAATAGAATAAATAGATAAATCTTGGTCGTCGACGCTGAATATTCACATGTTCCGTTTAATACATGCTTTCAATGCAACGCACTTTAACAAATGCATTTCGATAATAATGCATTTCGATAATAATAGACATTATAAAAGTTATTAACATGCATTTCGATAATAATTGACAGAAATAGGTATAAATGGTAATATTTATATATTAAAGATAATACTATCCAATTATGCGTTCATAGCTCAGATGGATAGAGCAACAGCCTTCTAAGCTGTGGGTCGCAGGTTCGAATCCTGCTGGACGCACCATTAAAAACCGCAGTAAATAAGCAGTTTTGCAGATTTCCCTCTTGACTCCGATATGAATTAAAATGTAAAATTAGGTATGAAAATGAACTAAAATGTAAAAATTTTCCTAGCCATTTATTGCCGTAATGAGGTGAAAAAATGGCTTTGTTTTAAAATACAGTCAGAGAGATATTAGAATAAATAAGACTTTTTGTTTTAATATATATTATATTATGAAAAAAATAAAAATATTTTTAATAATTGTATTTGCTATATACTTATTACCTTTAACGCTGTCGGGATGCGCTCAAAAATCGGAAGCGCTTACTATACCTCTTGCTAAAAAATTAATACTCAGAAAAATTAAATTTTCAATTTTTTTTGCCGTGCCTTATGAAAAAGCTATATCTTTGAATAATGATAAATTATATATGGTTTTAATGAAAAACGGCTATATTAAATTTAATAAGAAATTTGGCTACACTTTTTTTACTTCGCTTTTTAAGCCGTATTTATTTAAAAAAGCAGATAGAACTTATATAAGAATGGGGAAATTTGATATAACCCATTTATATAAAATTCAATTTATATCCCATAAAAAAGCTAAAATACTTTTTTCATTTAAATTTATACCGAACAAAATTTACAATCTTATGATTGCAAATAATATACATATTAAATTATTTAAAATTTTTCATGCCAAGAAATTAGGCGCAATATTTAAAAATAGACCGTTTTTAGAATGGGGGATCGATAAGTTTATGCTGAAATAGGACTTTTTGAGTTCATTAGAAATCATATGAAGCATTTTGAATCTATTCTTCTTACGACTTCTCTTTCTAACTCTTTGCCGATATATATCTTATTACCTTCTGTCTTACTTTTTTAACTTCCCGGTAATTTTCTACCTCGGCAAGATAAACCACATTTTTCTTCTTTATTTTTCTTATAAAAGACATAGTGTATAATTTATATACTATAAGGCTAAAATGTCAAAAGAGAAATGCTTATAATAAAGAATTTTTATGTGGTGTATAAAAAGGTTGGGTAAGTTAGGTATTTATTGAGATGCGATGGACTGCGACGGTGCATAGTAAAACAGATAACAATTATCCAAAGAACATCTTTTTTATTGCGGACAATCTAAAAATCAAAAAACGAAGCAATTAAAAAGGCTGGTTTAATCCGAAATAATATCTGACGCCGTATTCGGAACCGACGCCGTTTCCGAATGCTTTTGCTGCATAAATGCTTATCATTTCGGGATAAATACCGAAAAAGTAGGTTTTTAAATGTATTCCGAGTCCGGCAAAACTATAAATACCGCCGCTATGGATAACCGCGGGCACGGTGTCCCCCAGTTTTCCGGCGCCGCCTATTATATCGCCAGTGACCGCCGTTATATCAAAAAGATTATCGAGCAGGTTAAGATTTAAACCGCGGCAGATGTTTCTTCTGTAATCGGCCTCGGCAATAAGCGTATCGTTATTGACAAACGGCAGGCTCGCCGGCACCCCCATAATGCCGTTAATGCCTCCCAAATAATAATCGAGTGCGGCGGGAATGCTTCCGTCGGCAAAAACGCCTATGCCTTTTAAAGCCACTATATTGTCTGCATTAATTTCAAAATTTTTAACATACTGCAAAACAAACTGACTGAAAGAAAACGGAGACAGGATATTGGAGTTTGCGATATTATAAGAAAAATTAAACGAAGAGCCGTATTCCGGATTAATATTGTAATCTACGGAATTATAGCTGTAACTAAGAGTAAATTCTACCAATCTTTTTATATTTTGGTAAATTATTGAATCTCCAGAAGCGGATGGGCTGATTTCCATAAAATTTATTAAACCGGAAACCGACTGCCTGTAAATCTGCGAAATCGGAAAAAATCTTCCTAATTGATGCGAGAAGCCTAAACTCGCGCCCCTATTGTAATAATTTTTAAATATATTAAACAAGATGTCATTTCTATAGCTGTATCTTTTTGTCAACGTAAAATTAAGATAACCCTCCGTTCTTCCGCTGTTGGGGCTTATATTTCCTCCTGCGCCGCTCAAGAATAGGGTATAATAATCGTTTTTCTTTCGATTTAAAATTTTTTCTTTTATTTTTTTATAACTTATAAGGTTTAAATCGTTATTATAATAATAAACGCCGTTTTTTAGCCTGTGTATCCGGGAAAAGCCGGTAAAGTAAAGATAAGATAACGGGAATATGGGATAATTTATAACGGTGTTGACGCCCTGAATGAAATTAAAAC
>JAJYZM010000228.1 GCA_021799935.1 bacterium
CGGTTATAGGCGAAATAGGCAATACGGGGCAGGCAAATTACGCCGCATCAAAGGCGGGCATAATTGCCCTTACCAAATCCATAGCTAAAGAATATGCGGCGAGGGGTATTATTGCCAATGCTATTGCACCGGGCTTTATTAAAACGGTTATGACGGATAAGCTCCCCGAAGATATTAAAGATGCGATTAAGAAAAGTATTCCGCTTAATAAAATAGCCGAACCGGAGGAGATAGCCAATGCCGTTCTCTTTCTTTGTTCGGAACTTTCCGCCTATATTACGGGTTCGGTTTTAAACGTGAACGGCGGGATGTATATGTAATATGGGGCAGAATTGAATTCTGTCGCCGTAATATTAATAAGAGGAGGTGAAATAAATGTCCGTAGAAAACAAAGTTAAAGAAATAATTGTCGAACAGTTAGGGGTGACTCCCGATGAAGTTACAAACGAAGCTTCATTCGTAGAGGATCTCGGCGCTGATTCCTTAGATACCGTCGAATTAGTTATGGCGTTCGAAGAGGAATTCGGAATAGAAATATCCGATGAAGATGCCGAAAAAATTAAGACGGTTCAGGATGCGGTTTCATATATCGACGAACACACAAAATAATTTATTTATACCGGATTTTTTATTATGGAAAAAATTGATTGCAATAGAAGAGTCGTTATAACGGGCTATTCCATGATTACCGCCCTAGGCAACGATGCCGAAACGTCATGGAATAGAATGGTAAACGGGGAAAGCGGAGTAGGACATATTACAAGGTTCGACGCCGAAGAATATTCCACCAAGATAGCGGGTGAGGTAAAAGGGTTTGATCCGGAAAAATTCATAGAGAAAAAAGAAATAAAAAAAATGGATCAATTCATACATTATGCCCTTGCTTGCTCAAAAATGGCATTGGATATGTCCGGTCTTAAAATTACGGACGGCAACGCCCACAGGGTAGGCGTATGGATAGGAGCCGGCATCGGCGGGTTGATGACCATCGAAAAATATCATACTATGCTTTTAGAAGGAGGCCCTAAAAAGATTTCGCCGTTTTTTATACCGATGCTCTTGATAAATCTTGCTCCTGGACAGGTTTCTATTATGACCGGAGCCAAAGGTCCTAATGCCAGCACCGTTTCTGCCTGCTCTACCGGAACTAATTCCATAGGAGACGCTTATAAGATTATTGCCAGAGGAGACGCGGATGCTATGATAGCAGGGGGTGCGGAATCTACTGTGTCTCCTTTATGCATTTCTGGCTTTAACGCTATGAAAGCGCTTTCTACGAGAAACGACGAGCCGGCTAAGGCTTCAAGGCCTTTCGATAAAAACAGGGATGGCTTCGTAGTGAGCGAAGGCGCGGGTATCGTAATACTCGAAGAAATGAACAGCGCCGTTAAAAGAGGCGCAAAAATATATGCCGAAATAGTCGGATACGGCGTATCCTCGGATGCCTATCATTTATCCACGCCTGATCCTGAAGCTACGGGGGCATACTATAGCATGAAAAACGCAATCGAGGACGGCGGTTTAACGCCGGACAACATAGATTACGTTAATGCTCACGGTACATCCACATATTATAATGACTTGAATGAAACCAAGGCAATAAAACAGCTTTTCAAAGAAAAGGCGGAAAAGCTCAAGATAAGTTCTATTAAATCTATGCTCGGGCATGCGCTAGGGGCCGCGGGGGGCATAGAAGCGGTTGCGACCGTGTTGACCGTTAATACGGGCATTATGCCTCCGACTATTAATCTGGAAGAACCCGATCCTGAGTGCGATCTGGATTATGTTCCGAATACCGCGCAAAAAGGCGATATAAAGTATGCCATATCAAATTCTTTCGGGTTTGGCGGAACTAATGCAACACTGGTTTTTAAAAAATGGGAGGATTGAAAGTTCAATGATATATTTAGGTTCGGACCACGCCGGTTTTGAATTAAAGGAATCCATAAAAGAAGAGCTTGCAAAAAAGGGTATAAAGTATCTGGACCTAGGTACGGATTCTTTAAAAAGCGTGGATTATCCCGATTATGCCCTTAAAGTAGCGGAAAAAGTCAAGACGGACGAAGATAAAAATTCTTTCGGAATACTTGTCTGCGGAACAGGCATCGGCATGGATATAGCGGCAAACAAGGTTGACGGTATCAGAGCCGCCTTAGTCCACGATGAATATACCGCGGAGGTCGCAAAAGCGCATAATAACGCAAATATAATCACTATGGGCGGGAGAACGACGACCCCCACTGAAGCGGCAAGGTATATTGACAAGTTTATGTCGTCGCAATATGAGGACGGCAGACATGAAAATAGAATTTCCAAAATCAGTTCTATAGAGAAATTAAAAATATAACAGCAATTTATATTAATCAAGAAAAGGGTGAGATAAATTGAATTTTGAAGACTTGAAAGAGACGGACAGGGAAGTTTACGAGTTTATAGGAAAAGAGATTGACAGGCAGAGAAATTCTTTAGAGCTTATAGCTTCGGAAAATTTTGTTTCAAAAGCTGTTATGCAGGCGCAGGGTTCCGTTTTGACCAATAAATATGCCGAAGGGTATCCCAAAAAAAGATATTACGGGGGATGCGGTTTTATAGACGATATAGAACAGACGGCAATCGACAGAGTCAAAGAGATATTTAAAGCCGAATACGCAAATGTTCAGCCTCATTCCGGGTCACAGGCGAATATGGCTATATTTTATGCATTTTTAAAGCCGGGCGATACGGTTTTAGGCATGGATTTATCTCACGGAGGTCATTTAACCCATGGGAGTCCGGTAAATTTTTCGGGGAAATATTTTAATATAGTTCCGTATGGCGTAAATAAAACTACGGAGACCATCGATTATGACGAGTTGAGGAAAACGGCGCTGCAGAATAAGCCGAAGATGATAATAGCTGGAGCAAGCGCATATCCGAGGATTATAGATTTTAAAAAATTCAGGGATATCGCAGACGAAGCAGGATGCTATCTTATGGTAGATATGGCGCATATTGCCGGACTCGTAGCGGCGGACCTTCATCCAAGCCCTGTTCCTTATGCGGACTTTGTTACGACAACTACCCACAAGACGCTGAGGGGTCCTAGGGGTGGAATTATTCTTGCAAAGTCCAAATACGAGAAAGAATTGAATTCGGCAATATTCCCCGGAATTCAGGGCGGACCGCTGGAACATATAATTGCCGCAAAAGCAGTCGCTTTTAAAGAGGCGCTAAGCGAAAATTTTAAAAATTATCAGAGGCAGGTCGTGTTTAACGCCTCCGCGCTTGCAAATACCCTTAAAAATAACGGTTTTTCATTAATATCCGGAGGCA
>JAJYZM010000229.1 GCA_021799935.1 bacterium
TAGGCTTTGGTCGTGAATAAAAATAAAAATAATATTAAAAACAATATTTTTTTTAACATAATCTACCTCTTTTCAGCGAACAGCGGCTTTAACTTTTTAATTTGAGATAATTGATATGAACCTGAAATTTTATTTAGTTTCTTTTGTAACGCTTTTATATCCGCCCACTCTTTGCTTTCTTTTTTCGTTAGTTTAGCAGGGAGTTTTGAGCGGTACAGTATTACAGCGTTAGGAGTCATTATTCTCTGATTAAACGTAATAATATCATAAAGAAAACCGATAATTAAAGCTATGCCGAGCATTACAAAAGCGACGGTTATGAAAAATACGATTTTCCAAAATAGCCATTTAAAAAATAATACGGGGTGAATATCCGACCGCAAATCGATAGCAAATTCCTTAATACTGCTTACTATTTTATTTTTAAACATTTTTACCCCCCTAAAACTTTCTTTCATACGCTAAAACCTTATAAACGTAACTTTTATCCGCATTAACGTCCGGCGAACCCGAATTATAACAGGCTAAACCTTTTTTAATGCCGCCGAACCTTTTTACGCAGCGGTATAATATCCAAGAGCCGACCATTACGTTGTAGCAAGGATCAGCCAAATAATTCCAATACGGCTTTAACTGCTTATACCAAACCGTATTTATCTGCATTACGCCGTAATCGTAAGTGCCGTTATTGTCATAATCTATCGCCTGAGGATTAAACCCGCTTTCAGTATAGGCTACCGCCTTAATTAACGATACCGGCAAACCGTATTTAAAAGCAGCACGGTTAAAGCAATAGCTTTGAGCATAGGCGGTAGAAACCGATAAAAATAATACGGATAAAATTAATAAAAATGATAACTTACGCATAGAAAATAAATCCTTTAATTTACTATTTGACGGCTTGAGTCGCGCTTCCGTTTTTAATGCCTGTATTAAATTGCAGTCCTCTTGCCGATTTAGCTTCAACTTCCGAAAAATGCGTCATTCTGGATAGAGAGCATCTTATATTGCCTACTACGCCTCTTATTAATACCATAGACGCTAAAATCAACAGCAAGGCAAGTTCATTTGCTATAATAGCAAATAGATGAATCATTGCAGTTTGAATAAGCGCTGCTTTTGCGCTATGCGAGAAAGTGCCTAATGCGATTAAATAACGAAAAATATTCTGATGCGTTAGAATTTCATTAAAAGTCGGTAAATTAGCAAGTTGTTCTAACGCATAAAATAATTTTACTCCATGAATGACAGCATAAATGCTTATTGTCGCTATAAATAAAGGGAATACTATGGTATCTAAAAAATCAAATATTGCATATAAAATCGCAAAAACAATAGATTTAGTTTTTAAAACAAATGAATCAAACATTTTTAATTCCTCCTTAAATTTTAATTTATATATCTAAAAAACTCGCTAATCATTTTAGATTTATTAACTAATAAAAATTCTCCAGACGAAAGCGTTTTTATTTTTTCTATATTTTCTTCCCTGAAAATATTTAAAAGAAATTTTTCCGAATCGGATATATTAGAAACAAATACCCAATTAGAAATAGAAAAAAAATCCATTAAGAAATCCTCGTTTGGTTTATTTATATCGGCCGCAAAAATTAAACTTATGCCTGCTTTAGAAGCGCTCCTAAAAAAAAGACGTAAAGCATATTGTATTTGCGGTATATTATTTGTTAATTCTTGAAATCTATCTATAAAAACAAGCGAGTTTTTAGGATTTTCATGCTGATAAACTTTTATATTAATAAGCATAGCAATCGTCAAAGAACCTAATAACGCAGGATGTAAATAATGAAATATTTTAGAAGTATTTATAACTATAAACGGATTATCAAAATTAACTTTCGACTTATACTCAAAGAATTTACCGTAAGTTTCTAAAAATAAGTCTAAATTGCCTAAAAACACGGATAATCTGCTATCGTTAAACTCTTTCATATAATTTACAACGTCTTTAACCGTTAAATTTTCTCTATATTCTCTCCATAATGTAACTAAAGCTTTATCTATATTAAATTTAATATATTTCTCGTCTTCATCCGATAAAGAAAAATCACTTTTAACGGACATAAGAAAAATCCACTCGATAAAATAATCTCTGTAATAATCAAATAAACCTTTGTCTTTAAAAAAAGAAAATGGATTTATGCAAATAGGGTTATCAATATCTAATACAATCTCTTGGCCGTTAACGGTTTTAAGAATTTCGGCATAACTATCTTGGTCATCTAATGGAAATATAAAGACTTTATCGCCTTTGACGTAATGCGAATAAGCGATATGCTTTATAAGAGAAGTTTTACCTGTTTGACCTATTATAGCTCCGTTATATTGAAAATCTCCGTCTTCAAATATGTCAAATCCAGATGTCATTCCGTTTCTTAATTTTACAGGGATAGTTCTAAAATCCGTTCCTGCCCAATTCAATACCGGATATAATTTTCTATCTATCTCTTTTATGTCGTTTACAATTTCGGCAGTATAAATTTTTTTATTTAGTCCAAACGGTAAAAATTTATCGACGATAGAATTTTTGTTATGAGATAAATCTTTAAACTGATTCCAAAAAAAACCGACAGAAACATTAATTTTATCGTATAATAAATTATCAATTTTACCGTATAACGAATTATCGACTTTATTAAAGAAACGGCTTACTTTATTAGCCGGTTTCCTATTGCTTATATTCATTATTTGAATCTTAGGGCAACCAGAATACTTTAAAAAATCAGCTTCAAAAATATTAGTTGATTTTTCGACGCCTCGAACGGAAAAACCTTGCCATTGTTCAATAGGATAAATATTTTCAGATAAAAAAATTTCTAAGTCCGTTTCATTCAAAAAAACGGCATCTTTAATAAAAGCGTTAATAATATCCCTAAAAATTTCTATTTTTTCTATTTCCTGCGTCAAAAAAATTATAAAATATTTTTGCTCGTTTTTTTGCGGAGATATATAAGAAACGAACTGTATATCTACAGGCTTAATAAGAGATAAAATATTACCTGCGATGTATAAAATATCGTCTTTATTAAATAGTTTTTCAGTTTCGACTATCAATTTGTGTTCGCTTATCATAAAATTGCCTCGTAAAATTATTAAAATTATTTTGCTCCCGCCGCATCTAAATATCCTACCCAGCAGTAAGTATATTCGGCCGGCGTTATAAAATCCAAAAATACTTTATAGTTAGGATTACCGACTTTAGCCTCCAGCGATTTATTATATGCAACGCTATCATTTTCACAGTCTATATAACTCCGCCTCGTGCTTAAATCCGGAT
>JAJYZM010000230.1 GCA_021799935.1 bacterium
TCATATATCCAGGCGAAAGATTAAAAGTTCCTTCGGCATCGGGCGCAGGCTCTTACCGCCCTTATCATCCCGCTCCTTCGTTCGGCCGCTATACCGTACAGTTCGGGGACACCCTTTCGTTAATAGCTCAGAAATACGGAACTTCTATAGCCGAATTAAGAAGGTTAAACCATCTTTATTCCAACGTTATCAGGCAGGGTGCGGTTCTTACGGTGCCGGAAAGCTATAAAACATATAAAACCGCTCAAAATAACGCCGGAGGCAAAAAATATAATTATTACGATACCAATAATTATAATGATAATGCGGCAACGTTTAAGGTTTTAAATCCCAATAACTGCAAAGTTAAAAATAAGGCGGCCGGCAAATTCGGCTTAGGGAAGAAAATAGTCGATGTAGCATACAGATATAAAGGGGTTCCGTACGTGTGGGGCGGAACGAACGATTCCGGAATGGATTGTTCGGGTTTAGTCCAGCGTGTTTTTTTGAAATTAGGCATCCATCTTCCAAGGACGGCCGCGGAGCAGGCGAGATTGGGCACATACGTTCCGAAGGACGAGCTTAAGCCCGGAGACCTTTTATTTTTTAGAACATATGCGTCATATATTTCGCATGTCGGGATTTATATCGGA
The DNA here is from genome assembly GCA_021799935.1 of bacterium. The sequence continues at coordinate 633 of JAJYZM010000230.1, forward strand.
CACGGAAAATTTATTCAGGAAAATTACGATGCGGGGAAAGCTACTATTAACAGTTTAAAAGACGAATATTTTGAAAGAACCTACGCTTTTGCGAAAGCCGTTAAATAAAAATATAAAAATAAAATTATGCTTAATTTTAATAACTGGTATGCCCCTAATCCCGTCGTTTTTTTTGGGAGCCTTCCCGTTCACTGGTACGGAATATTAATCGGAATAGGTTTTGTCTTAGGCATAGCCATTGCTTATTTCAGGGCAAAATCCTGGGGAGAAGACCCCGAAAATATAATCAACATTATGGTTTTTGCCATACCGGTTTCGATTATCTTTGCCCGACTTTATTATGTAATATTCGCGTGGGGATATTACGCGAATAACCCGTTAAGCATTTTTTATATATGGCAGGGCGGACTGGCTATATACGGCGGCGAAATCGGCGGACTCCTGACGCTTTACTTATATACGCGCATAAAGAAACTTAACATCTGGCTCTATATAGATATGCTTGCGCCGAGCCTTCTTCTGGGGCAGGCTATAGGAAGGTGGGGTAATTTTATAGACCAGCAGGCTTTCGGCTATCCGGTAAAATGGGGACTGCCTATCGCAAAAGGCCTTCGTCCGGTAAACGCTTATACGCCTAAGCACCTTATATTCGGTTTATGGGGGTATCCTTTTCAGGCCGCCCGCCCCGAAAATTTAACTATGTATTCCCATTTCGAGCCTTCGTTCTTTTTTGAATCGGTGCCGGATTTTTTCGGATTCGTTTTTTTAATGTGGCTTTCGAGAAAAAAACCTAAAACCGCCGGTAAAATCTTGATAGGCTATTTAATATGGTACGGAATTACGAGATTTTTTACCGAAGGAACGAGAATAGACAGCTTATGGCTCGGAAACAGCATCAGGGTTTCGCAGGTGCTCAGCATGTTTGCCGTTATAATTTCAGTAGCCGTTATAATTTACAGGCGCTATAAATATAAAGATACCGCAAAAATATAAAACCATTCCTATAGGAAACGTTACATCTTTACCCTTACCATTACTCCGTTGACTTTTTCGGCAGGAAGTTTATAAAACCGGACGAACGAGGGGGACAGCTTTTTGATGAGGGCGAATATTCTCCAGAATATATTTTTGCTGACTATTTCCTCGAAACCGTAAAATATTACGGTTTCGTCTATATTATACCTCTTCAATATTGCTTCTACGTCAACGACTTCCGAATAACCCGCTCTTATCGAAAATTGGCTCAGTCCGGGGGCGACGTCGTTTTTAAACAGTATGTCGGTTCCGTAAGGCTTTTCGGTTCTTTCTATAGAAACGAAAATGTTTCTTTCGTAGATAATATTGTTGTTAAACATGGTTTTAATAATATAAGGGGATACCTTGTCCGAAAGGCTTGCAAAAAAAAGCGACGTTCCGGCAAGTTTGGAAAAATTTTTGTACCGGTATTCGTATTCTTTTAAAAAAATATTGAAATCGGTCATCTTATATATACTGTGGAGCTTTTTCTGTCCTTTCGTGTATATCATTATAACTGCAAAAGGTATCGTGGCGATTATCAGGGCAAAATAACCTCCCTGCAAGGTTTTATAGAGCAGGTTGGAAGTTAAAAACATAATATCCGCAAACGTAGTTATCAGCGAAATAAACAGCATAAAATATCTTCTCTTATGAAAGAAATGTATGTTTATTAAGATGCCGGTAAAAGTCATAGTTCCGCTGACGGCAAGTCCGTAAGCCATAGCAAGGTTATTCGACGTCCTGAATATCAATATCGCCGCCAAAACGCTTAAAAACAAAAACCAGTTAGCAAAACTTATATATATCTGGGACTGGATTTCGCTGGATTTGTAGCTTATTTTTAAAAGAGGGATAATCCTGTTGTTTATAAGCTGGTAAACGATGGAAAATATGCCGCTTATAACGGCCTGAGAGGCTATTACGGTTGCCGCAATGCTTAAAATAAGGACAGGTGTGTAAAACAGGTGAGACTGCGAGTAAAGCATCTTAAAAAAGGCGTCCGTATCGTTTTTATGCGAAAGCAGGAAAGCCCCCTGCCCCATATAGTTTAAAATAAGGGCGATAAATACGAAAATCCACGCTTTTGTAATCGGTTTTCTGCCTATATGTCCCATATCCGCATACAGGGCTTCTCCGCCCGTCGCGGAAAGAATAACGTCGGACAGGACGAATAATGAAATTATGCTGTGGGTTATTAAGCGGTTTGCCGAAATATTTCCATTAAACACGAACCTTAAAGCATAGCACGGATTTACGACTTTTAAGAAAATTTGCGGCATATGCGCCAGCGACAAAAAACCGGAAGCGCCGATGACGATAAACCACAAAAGCATGACCGGACTGAAGATATTTGCTACTTTTTCTGTTCCCTTATGCTGGTACCAGAACAATCCGAGCGTAATTACAATTGAAATGATAACAACCGTATCGGTCGTTATATTTTTAAAAAAGGGTATCAGGCTCATTCCTTCTACCGCGCTCAATATACTGATGGCGGGGGTAATGACCGAATCGCCTATGAGGAGCGACAGGGCGATATAGGATATTACCGTTATGAAAGCAATTTCGCGGGCGGATTTTATGTATTTTTCGATGATATTTTTAAGTATTATCGTGCCGCCTTCGTTT
>JAJYZM010000231.1 GCA_021799935.1 bacterium
TATGACAAGAATAACGATATAGATTCTCCTGAAACATACAGGCTTCAATACTACAAATATCTCTTGGACTGCAATAAGGTTTCAGAAGAGAATTCATTGCATGGTACTATCCTGTAAAAATACTCTGGAATGATTTTATGGAAAAAACAATAAAGAATATCGATAAAACGGTTGCAAAGAAGATTGCAACAGGAATAAACGGTTTGGATGAAATGCTCTTAGGAGGCATACCTGTGGGAAATCAAATACTAATCGCGGGAGGACCGGGCGCCGGCAAAACCCTCCTTTCTCTCGAAATTCTTTACCATAATGCAAAGAACGGAATTCCATCCTCATTTATAGCATTTGAGGAAACATCTGATCAACTCATAATAAACTTCAAGAACGCATTTCCAGAATTCAAGGATATAGACGATCTTATCAAAAATAAAATGATTATCATAGCCAACCAAGGCCCTTCAACAAGGTCTACAGAGGAAGGTTCTGACACAAACCTCTATGTTTTTGGAAACATAATATTGGACATAGAAAATACAATTTTGTCAAATAATTCCAAATTGGTGGTAATTGATTCAGTCTCACTGTTGAAGCTTACCATGAGAAATAAAACAGACTATCGAAGAGCCATGGTGCTCCTTATCTCAAATATGCGAAGGCTCAACACCACAACCTTGCTTACGCTGGAACTCCCCTCTTCAGAGAGGAAGGATTTAAAATTTACTTCAGAATTTTTCATTTTTGACGGCGTTATTATATTATACCAAATAGGACAAGAAGAGAAAAGGCTGCTTTCTATGGAAATTATCAAGATGAGGGGCACAAATCACAGCTTAGTGTTTTCTCCATACGAAATTACTTCAAACGGCTTCAAGGTGTTTACCATGGGCGGTGAATTTTGATTCAGAACTCATTGAGATGTATAAATGTCTATCTTAGGAAAATTTTTTAATAAATTGACCGCAAATCAGTCAGCAAATGGCCCAAATGCCACACGCCTTGTTTTGTATGCGATTATAGTTGGAGGGCTTGTTGTAATTGCATTGATTAGCCTGTTGCTCGCAAGTTACTGGAATGGCGTAGGTTCATGCGGAAGCAAGATTCTTCCCGAATCGAAATTCTCCTGTTACACCTATTACGCGGTGGCGAACAACAATGTCTCAATATGCGGGCAACTCAGCGGAAATTCCGCCTACGAGTGCATGGCTGCCGTAGCAATGAATCATTCCGAAATTCTTGCGTGCGAGTCGATAAATTCAAGCGCCATCGAAAGCGCCTGCATATCTAATATAAGTATTGCAAGTATGAATGCGAGTGCATGCATGATTTTGCAGGAACCTTACAAAAGCCAATGCAGTTATGCAATTGCGAAAAAAGAAAATTTCGACAATCTCAGCATTTGCGCCGAAACGGCGAATAGCAGCTATAATGGGATATGCAATTCCCTATATTATTACAAAAAGGCGGAGAATACAAGAAATTTTTCTTATTGCAATAATCTTCCAGGTATTCCAAACTATACCATACTCTCGATGATGAACAGCAGCATTTTAGGGCTTGAAAATTCCGAATATACCTACTTCAATTTAACGCCCTACGGCGACTGCTATGCAAGCATCGCATATATGACGCAGAATAGCTCGTTATGCGAAAGATTGACCGGGATAAACAGATACGTATGTTATAAAAGATTTGCCTCAAAAACAAATAACCTTACAAACGCAAGCAATCTCTGCTCTTCCGTTCCGTCATATGCCAAGGCGGATTGCTTATACTCCCTCAAGATAAACGAATCTGTAAGCACAAAAAATGCCTCTTTATGCTTGACAATAAATAGTTCGGAATTTGCATATACCTGCATATTTGATATTGTTGGAAAATACGGCAATACGACTTATTGCAATTATATACCAAATTCAACGATTAGAGCAAGTTGCTATCTCTCTTTAGCAAATGTGACATAGGTAAATACATGGAAAACGAACATGCAGATAGCAATATCATAGAAGGAATTGTTTCAAGCATAAAAAAAGCAATGCATGCAAGTGAGGAGTATACCATAGTTTCTAACAAGGTAATAAACATAAATTCCAAGATTAAGCTTGACCTTTATGACAAAGTAAGAGTTGATTACACAACCGAGAATGACCATATCCGTGTAGAAGGAGTTGAAGTAATTGGACGAAAATGCCTAAAAGAGTATAGGGATATTTTGCAAAACCTCGTTAGTGAAGTAAACATAGAAAGGAATAAAAGGGAATTATTAGAAAGGCTCAAAAAACCAATTCGCGAAATAACACTCCCCATGCTTCAAAAGATGCTGAATTCGGCCGACATGCTATTGCGTTCTTTTATTTCCGGGGCTCCGATAATCATAAGGTTTCATGGAGACGGAGACGGGGCAATAGGCTCAATCGCACTCTACAAAGCATTGGAAAAAATCCAAAAAAAATTATTCCTTAACGAAAGGGGTATGAAATGGCTGATCAATAAAGGGATTACTTATGACTTGGAGTCATTTTATTTGGATTCGATGTTTTTCAATGATTATAAAAGCGTCGAAAAACCAATAATATGCATAATAGATTTTGGCACAAACTTTGGTAGCAACGACGCCATAAAAAATATAAACGACAGATACAATCTCATCTGGCTGGATCACCACAATATCGAAAAGGAATTTATAGGGGTGTCAAAGCAGTATATCAATCCATTGGAGTATGGGGGAACATCAGATTTTACGGCAGGTTTTCTTACAGGCATATTTTCCGAACTGATTGCGGAAGTAAGAATAGAAAATTTGAAAGAAGCGGCATTGATAAGCGATATGAGCGTATATGCGAACAGGGAAAATTACGAAGCAGGAAGAATTGCGACCGTAGTAGATTTCATAACCGGCATAAGAGAATCGACTGGGTATCTGGACGGGCCTATAAGCCCAAAATATCTGGTTAAAATATTGGAAAATCAGGAAAAAATGAATTCGATGTACAGTTATGCAAATGAACTCATAAAAGAAGCTATAGACGCGGGCATGCAAAGTGCCAAATCGTACAAATCAAGAAATGGAATAACAATAAATATCATCAATTTCGAAAAGATAGCGAGTAGATTTTCCGGATATTTGCTGCCTGGAAGGTATAGCTCAAAATTGCATAACAAGTTCGAGTCAATCAATAAAAAATCAATAACAATAGTCGTATTCAGGAATTACATTTCATTTAGGATTGGCAGATCAATATCGGATGAAGTAAATATTCTTGAAATAATAAAGGATATA
>JAJYZM010000232.1 GCA_021799935.1 bacterium
CTGTCCTATATTGCCCATTCCTATTATTCCGAGAGTTTTTCCGTAAACTTCCGTACCTTGAAATTTGCTCTTTTCCCACTTGCCTTCTTTAATCGAGAGGAAAGACTGCGGTATATGCCTCGACATGGCAAGAAGCATCGCAAAAGTCAGTTCTGCCGTAGTTACCGTATTTCCTCCGGGCGTATTCATAACTACTATGCCGGCGGCAGTTGCGGCCGCTTTATCGACGTTGTCTAATCCACTGCCCGCCCTTCCTATGACTTTAAGGTTTTTTGCCGCTTCTATAATATCCTGAGTAAGCTTGGTAGCGCTTCTGATAACGATGCCGTCGTATTCGTGAATTATCTGCTTCAGTTCATCAGGTTTCAGCCCGGTTTTAACATCCACCTGAATCTTGCCCGTATTAGCTAATATATCTATGCCTTCTTTGGAAAGTTTATCGCTTACGATAACCTTAAACATCGCTTATCTCCCGTATTATACGTAATTAATTAATAATAAAAGTTAATCTACAAAATTTATTCGCCGAAAAGAGCTTTCTGGGCGGCTTTGAGTCCGCTGCCGGTTTCAAATTTATAACCGAGTTCTTTTAATACCGCCTCTAATGCAGAAATAGCGGTTATAACGTCGAAACATCCGGCATAGCCGAGATGGGCTATCCTGAATATCTTGCCTTTAGCGGCATCCTGACCGCCCGCTATGGTAATACCGTATTTTTCCCTTATAAGCTTTGTTATTTTGCCGGCATCTATTCCTTCCGGAGCCCAAACCGCCGTAAGAGCATTTGACGGTTCATCTATGGTATAAAGTTTTAATCCCATTGCCTGCACTGCGGTTCTCACGGCATTAGCAAGATTTGCATGCCTTGCAAAAACTTTTTCGAGCCCCTCTTCTTTAATTTCCCTCAATACTTCTCTTAAGCCTACTATGAGTTGGACGTTAGGAGTATATGCATTCTGATTTTTTTCGAGAGATTTTTTTTCCTTTTTAAAATTAAAATAGTACTTCGGAAGCGTCGATTTTTCTACAAAACCCCAGGCCTTTTCGCTTAAAGAAGCAAAAGCAAGTCCGGGAGGAAGCATAAGAGCCTTTTGCGAACCGGTTACTACAACGTCTATACCCCATTCGTCCTGAGGAACGTTTGTTACGCCGAGAGCCGTAATGGCATCTACTACAAGTATGGTATTCGGTCTTTTTTTAATTATATCGGCAATTTCCTTTACGGGATGATAAACGCCCGTGGACGTTTCGGACGCCTGTATGTAAACCGCCTTTATTTCCGGGTCTTCGTTTAACGCATCTTCAATTGACTTTGGAGAAACGGTATGTCCCCACTCCACGTCTATAGCTTTTACGTTAACCGAATATGCTTTGCAAATATCGAACCATCTTTCTCCGAATTTTCCCCCTCTGACGGCAAGCGCATGGTCCCCAGCCGAAAGAAGATTGGACACGCAGCCTTCCATTGCTCCAGTACCGCTTGAAGTGAATATCAAAACCTCCTGCTTGGTCTGAAAAAGATATTTTAAATTATCCCTTACTTCCTGAAGTATAACCGAATATTCCGGAGCGCGGTGATGAACGATAGGAAGCGCCATATCGGCTAAGGCGCGTTCCGGCACGGGAGTCGGTCCGGGCGCCAATAAATACTTTTTCTGCATTTTTAACCCCTTAATAATTATTAAATTATATAGATTTACAAAATAAACTTATTATGATATATCTAAACCATTTAATACTTAAACAAATTTAAGAAAAATTGTCAAGAATTTATAAAAATTTTTTAAAATTTCTTTGATAAATTTGACATTTATGCTAATCGGCATTATAATCATTTATGTTTAATATTTTAATTGCTTGAATTGCTTAAGTATTTAAACATTAATGAACAAATTATATACTAATAAATAATGAAAAAAATAAATCTGCTGTCCGTTTTTTTTACCGCAATATTCACCGTCTTTTTAATCTCCGATTGCTATGCTTCAAATCTAAACGGCAATACGAATTTCGTAAAAATAAAATTCAAAACTACTTACAATAAAAATAAAAAGCCGGACAACGACAGTTCCGCTCAAGTAACGGTAATATCCTCTTCCCCCGTGGTGTCCGACAATAATAATATATATATTAACAAAATTAATAAAAAACAATCGTCGGGCTATCAAACTACTACGACTACGACGCAAACAGCCGCGGCTCAAACCGCCCAGGCGCAAACCAATCCTGCGGCTTATAAAACAAAAAACATTAAAGCAGTCTCCAAGAAAATGCGCGCAGATTCTTCAAATATTACCGATTCAGGGCTTTTAGCGAAAAAAGGGGATTTTAATAATTATCAATATCAAAAAAATTTATCCCATATATTTCCGATGATTATAAACAAAGAAATAATACATTATATACATTTTTATCAAACTTCGGGAAGAAAGTTTTTTAAATACGCCCTTTCAAGGTCGGAAAGATATATACCCATGATTAAAAAGGTTTTCAAAAAATTAGGACTGCCGAACGATCTGGCTTATCTCGCAATGATTGAAAGCGGTTTTTCTCCTACCGCATATTCTTATGCCGGGGCAAGCGGCATGTGGCAGTTTATACCCTCAACCGGAAGGATATTCGGTTTGACGATAAACTGGTGGGTTGACGAGAGAAGAAATCCCGTGGAATCGACATATGCGGCGGGCGAATATTTAAAAGACCTCTTTAATAAATTCGGCTCCTGGTATCTTGCCGCAGCCGCTTATAATTCCGGAGAATTAACAATAGAAAGAGCTTTATCTTTATATCCCGGTGGTAATTTCTGGACGATATCTCAAAACAGGCCGTATCTTTTGCCAGGACAGACACGCAGATACGTTCCGAAAATTATTGCGGCCGCAATAATTGCAAAAGACCCTCAAAATTTTGGATTCCATAATATAGATTACAAAAAACCGATTAAGTTCAAACAGGTGAACGTTCCTTATTCGGCAAGCCTGTACGATTTAGCAAAATGCATAGGCATTTCCGAATACAGGCTACACAAAATGAATCCCGAGCTTTTAAGAAACGCGACTCCTCCCGACGACCCGAGATTTATGCTGAATATACCTGCAAAAGACTACGGCCGGTTTATAAAAAATTTTAAATACGTTAAAAAATATGTGGTTAAACAGCCGAGGGTCGTCTATACGGCTTATTCCAGGCCTAAGAATAATACCCTTTACACCGTAGAACCTGGAGATACGCTTCTGGGAATAGCTTCTAAATACGGCGTGCCGCTTGGAACT
>JAJYZM010000233.1 GCA_021799935.1 bacterium
CAATTCTATAGCAAAAAAAGACGGATATATTTTAGTCATAGACAGACCAAGCGTAGTTTACAGAGCTAATTCAATAGATATAACCAATCAAGTTTTACAGCAGATAAACGCAAAATAAATAAAAATAAAATCCTAACTAATTTTCAGAAATTTATAATATTTATTTATTTTTATGCTTTTAAAAGATATAGTTTATAAGCTATCCCTTAACGCTATTGGAGATATCGACAATTTAGACGTTTCTGGAATAGGTTCGCTTAAAGCGGCAAAAGAGAATGAAATCTCTTTTGCCGCCGGACACAAATACGCAAAACAGCTGCTTGACACTAAAGCCTGCGCAGTCATAATGGACTATGAATCTTTAAAGGCCGAATTACCGTCCGACGTTAAATTCGTCATATTGGATTCTAAGAATCCATACCTTTCTTTTGCGGAGGTTACGCAGATTTTTAAGAGCGTCTCCTACGAAAAAAATAAAATTCCTTCCGATAATTTTGAAGGAAAGTATTTTATCGGCAAAACTTCAAATAAAAGGGAAAATACAGTTATTTTTCCGGGAGTTTTTATAGGGGAATACAGCTCTATCGGGGCTAATTGCAGAATAATGTCCGGCGCCTATATCGGAAATAACGTAATTATCGGAAATAACGTACTGATATATCCGAACGTTACGATTTACGATAACTCTAAAATAGGAAATGACTGCATAATACATGCCGGCGCCATTATCGGAAGCGACGGTTTCGGTTTTGCAAGAGGCAAATCCGGTTACGTTAAGATAATTCATACGGGATATGCGGAGCTTGAGGATAACGTAGAAATAGGCGCTAATACTACTATAGACAGAGGCGCCGTAGATTTTACCAAAATCGGAGCGGGAACAAAAATAGATAATTTAGTTCAGGTTGCCCACAACGTAATAATAGGTAAAAATTGCGTTATAGCGGCTCAAACAGGAATTGCGGGCAGTACTGAAATCGGCGATAACGTTACTATGGGCGGGCAGGTCGGCATAGCCGGACATATAGAAGTCGGAAACAACGTTATGATAGCCGCTCAGTCGGGAGTATCCGGCAATATAAAAGACGGTGAGATTTTATCCGGGTCGCCCGCTTTTGCTATAAAAGAATGGCGAAACTCGGCAGTGCTTTTTAAGAAACTTCCGGAATTATATAAGAAATTAAAGGAAATTTCAAAAACTAAGGATTGAAAAAATGGAAAAAAAAGAAGAAAAGAAAAGCGTTTTAAAAGACGGCGAAGTAATCGGTATAGGAGAAATTTTAAATCTTTTACCGCACAGATATCCTTTTCTTATGATTGATAAAGTCGTATCTTTAGAAAAAGGCAAGTCTATTACCGCCGTTAAAAATACAACCATAAACGAACCTTTTTTTCAAGGACATTTCCCCGGCTATCCGGTTATGCCTGGAGTTTTAATATTGGAGGCTCTTGCTCAGGCGGGCGGCATTTTAGCTTATAAAACGGAAGAAAACGACGATTTACGCGATAAATTAACTTATTTTATGGGAATAGATAAGGCCAGGTTCAGAAAACCGATATTGCCCGGTTACTCGGTATATTTAAAAGTAGAACTAATTAAAAGAAAACAGTTCGTGTGGGTTTTTTCCGGTAAAGCCGAAGTAGAAGGAAATCTTTGCGCCGAAGCCGAACTCATGGCAACTTTTATACCCAAATAACCGTAGTGCCGGAATTCAATTGGGCACTACAACAAAATTATATGATAGATAAAACTGCAATAATTTATCCAGGAGCCGTAATAGACGAATCGACCGAAGTCGGGCCCTATACTATTATAAAAGGCGGCGTGAAAATCGGCAAAAATAATCAAATTGCGCCGCACGTCGTTATAGAAGGCAACACGACCATAGGCGACGGAAATAAAATATTTCAATTCGCATCTATTGGTTCTGTTCCGCAAGATCTTAAGTATAAAGGCGAAGACACTAAACTTATTATAGGCGATAACAACATAATTAGGGAATACGTAACTATGAACCCTGGAACTATTACCGGCAACGGAGTTACCGTAGTGGGCGACGGAAATCTATTTATGATGCACGTGCATATAGCTCACGACTGTACTATAGGCAACAGGAACATTTTTGCGAATAACGCCACTCTTGCAGGACATATAGAAATTCATGATTTTGCTATACTCGGCGGTCTTTGCGCAATTCATCAGTTTGTCCGTATAGGCGAATCGGCTCTTATCGCAGGCGGGTCTATGGTCGTACAGGATATTCCTCCTTATCTCGTTGCTTCGGGCGACAGAGCTAAGATTTACGGTATTAACAGAATAGGTTTAGAAAGAAGAGGTTTTACCAAAGAAGAGATAGAACAGATAAAAAATGCCTATAAAATTGTTTACAGGTCGAAATCTACCGTTAAAATTGCCATAGAAAAAATAGAGCAGGAAATAGGAAAAACCGAAAAAATAGAAAAATTCACTTCATTTATAGCCGATTCTAAAAGGGGCATTACTCGGTAAAAGCAGTTAACATGACAGTCATTTAGGCGTTAGCGGACGGAGTTCGGCAAAGTTTGCCGATAGATGCTATTTTTATTTTAATAGGCAATTAAGCATAAAATTAAATATGGAAAATAAAAGCATTGGTATAATCGCAGGTTACGGCGAGTTCCCGCTAATATACATAGATGAATTAAAATCGGCGGGTTATTCGGTTAAAGTCTGCGCAATCGAAGAAGAAGCAGACAAATCCCTTGCCGACCGCGCAGACAAGATTATTTACATCAGCGTCGGACAGCTCGGCAAATTAGTTAATTTTTTTAAATCCGAAGACGTAAGCGAAGTAATAATGGCAGGTAAAGTCAGAAAAACCCTGATGTTTAAAAAAGTCAAACCGGACATCAAAGCCATAACTCTTTTTTTGTCTCTTAAAGATAAAAAAGACGACACCATACTTAACGCCATTTGTAAATTTTTGGAAAAGGAAGAAATAACCATCGTTCCTCAGACGAAATATATCTCTTCCGTTTTTTTGCCGTCGGGAGTCGCATCCAAAAGGTCGCCTAAAAAAAAAGAAAAAGAAGATATAGAGTTCGGAAAAAACGCGGCAATGCTTATTGCAGGGGCGGATATAGGACAGACTGCGGTAGTTAAAGATAAATCGGTAATGGCTCTCGAAGCCATAGAAGGCACGGACGAAGCGATAATAAGGGGCGGAAAACTTGCAAACGGGGGCGCCGTAGTCGTAAAAGTT
>JAJYZM010000234.1 GCA_021799935.1 bacterium
TAAACCGATAATTCTTTTGCCGAGACTCGCGCCTTCAAAGAAACCGTCGGAAATTAAAATATAAAGAACTCCCGCCAAAAAACCGTAAGGATAAAACATCTCGCTCAAAAAGCCGAATATCAGCAAATCTATAGCCTTTGCTATAAATCTGTGAAGAATGTTTGCTTTCTTATCCATAATTAAATTATTTATTTGCGGTTCTTCCCCTGAGCGGTTCATATATGCAGTATGGCTCTTCTTCCATATAATCGCCTTTTTCGTAATATGCCCTTGCCCTGCATCCTTCGCAAACTTTTTTGTATTCGCAGATGCCGCATTTTCCTTTTAAAAGTCCGGTATCCCTTAAATTTAAAAACACCTCTGAACCGCTCCATATTTCTTCCGCCGACTGTTTCGTGACGTCGCCCGCCTGAACCGGCAGATACCCGCAAGGCTGAACGATTCCCTTTCTCGATATAAACATCACTCCGCTTCCCGCAAGGCATCCTTTGGTAACCGCATTCATTCCGTGCGTTTCCGGAGTTATAGTTATGCCTGCGTCTTTTGCCTTTTTATGCATAATTCTGAAAAAATGAGGCGCGCAGGTTGCTTTTAATTCTATTTTACCCCTTAGTTCCATAGTTTTGTCGTAAAACCAAGAAAGTATATCTTCGTATTTCTGTTTATCGAGCATCTGGGAATCGGCTATCTGGACTCCGCATCCGACCGGCACCAGCATAAATATATGCAGGGCTTTTAAATTGTTTTTAATGGCTAATTCAAGTATGTCGGGCACTTCGTCTTCATTGTGCCTTGCTATAGTAGTGTTTACTTGAACCTCTATGCCTTCCTTCTGCAGATTTATAATTCCGTTAAACGCACTTTCGAAAGAACCGGGTATCATCCTGAAAGAATCGTGGGTCTTGGCGTTTGCTCCGTCGAGGCTTATGGAGACTCTTTTAATACCGCTTTCTTTAATCCGCTTTGCCGTTTTATCGTCAACCATCGTTCCGTTGGTGGCAAGCGCCACCCTTAAGCCTTTTTTGGCTGCATATTCGGCTATATCGAAAATATCGTCCCTGTAAAGGGGCTCGCCTCCCGTTAAAATAAGTATCGGACTGCTGAATTTGCACAAATCGTCTATAACGCTAAAACATTTTTCGGTAGAAAGTTCGTCTTCCTGCCTTTCCATCTGCGCTTCCGCCCTGCAGTGAACGCATTTAAGGTTGCATCTAGCGGTAAGCTCCCAAAAAACCAACCTCAGTTCGTTTTTTTTAGGCATTGCGCCGCCGCGCATAACGCCTGTGGGATGTCCGTCGGGAGAAGCCATATGGTTATTTTGCATCGTATATCTCCTCGTCGGTAAGATAACATGCCGGATCCGGCGACCATAAATCGTCTTCTTTAGCCTCCGACCTTACCCTGAAATTGCCGTTGCAGATATCGAGCCATTTGCAGTCTTTGCATTTTCCTTTCACGTATTCTTTCTTGTTTTTAAGCTGTTTCATCAGGGGATTAGAGGTGTCAGTCCATATTTCGCTGAAATTTCTTTCCTTCACGTTTCCGAAAGAATAGTGCCTCCAAAACTGGTCTGCATATACCTCGCCATCCCAGCTGACGCAACCGATGCCGACTCCCGAACTATTGCCGCCGTTCATTTTAAGAAGGCTCATAACATTTGCCGCTTCTTCCGTTTTACCTTCTTTCAAAAGTTTTAAATAAATATAAGGTCCGTCGGCGTGGTTATCGACCGTGAGGACTTCTTTCTGGTTATCTCTCGAATATACTTCTTTCGTAAGTTCGAGTATGGCATCTACCGTCTGCCTCGTTTCCTCGTGGGATAAATCTTCTTCCATGAGTTTTGTTCCTCTTCCCGCATAAACAAGATGATAGAAACAGACTCTGGGAATGTTTTCCTCTTCTAAGAGTTTAAAAATTCCCGGGATTTCCTGAGCGTTTCTTTTGTTTATGGTAAACCTCAAACCGACCTTAATTCCTGCTTCCTTAGCATAATTTATGCCGTCTATCGCTTCCCTGAAAGCGCCCTTTTTGCCCCGGAATCTGTCGTGAACGGATTCAAGTCCGTCAAGGCTGATGCCGACATACGACAGGCCGACCTTTTTTAATTCATGGGCAAGCTCTTTAGTTATAAGAGTTCCGTTTGTAGAAATGACCGCCCTCATACCTTTTGATTTTGCGTAAAAACACAGGTCGAGAAAATGCGGATGCATTAAAGGTTCTCCTCCTGAAAAAAGCATAACCGGCGATCCAAAAGCGGATATATCGTCTATAAAAGCTTTTCCCTCCTCCAGCGTAAGCTCGTTGTTGTATTGCAGGTTTTTAGACTGCGAATAGCAGTGGACGCAGTTTAAATTGCAAGTTCTAGTCATATTCCATACTATTACGGGTTTTTTATCTTCCGAAAACTGCAGAAGATGCGAAGGGAGCTTGCTCGACATACGGCCGTACCTAAGGGCGTCCGATGCATGAACGCCGCCGCAGTACAGTTTTGAAATTCCTATCATTTTATATTTTCTCCTTTTTTATTAAAATCAACTATTCCGTCAATCAACGAATCTATATTTACGTCTTTAGATATTATATCAGATTTTATGCCAAATCCCAACGCATATTCGGCGGTCTTCTTCCCTATGCTCGCAAACTTGACGCCGGAGCGTATTACCTGTTTTAAAAGCCCTTTCTTGACGCTTTCTAATGCGTTTGCGAAATTTTCTACCGTAGAATAGCTTGTAAATGTAACCCAAAAAGAGCCGAAATCTAAATTATCCGGCAATCCTATATTTTTGCCTGTTTTTTTTAACGAACCGAAAATTTCACGCATCGCTTCTTTAGATTCTTCGGGCACCGCCGTTTCGTAAACCGGCAGATTTTCCGTATCCGCTCCTTTAGACGCGAGAAATTCCGGAAGCTCTCTATTAATTTTTAAAGCCTGGGGGAAAAGAATTTTTTTGCCCTTAATATCGGCATCTTTCAAAACATCTATTATTCCCGCCTGCGAAGGCTCGGACGGAACTATATCAGGGAGTATCCCGTATTTTAAAAGTTCCGAAGACGAAACCTTGCCTACGGAAATTATTTTCTTGCCCGAAAGAGCTCTGGCATCCATTCTTTTTGAAAAATAACGTTCAAAGAACGCGGAAACGGCGTTTGCACTTGTAAAGATAAGATAATCGTATTTTTTAATATTCTTAACGGCTTTATCTATTTTAGTTCTATCTATGCCGCCGCCGTCTTT
>JAJYZM010000235.1 GCA_021799935.1 bacterium
TATTATTCTCCGAATTAAACTTCTAATGCAGATATTCTCTGCCCTTCTTTAAGTTTTATATATGCTTTCTTAATATTTGGAAGTTTTCCGTTGTACTTTCCGACTCTGCGAAACTTTCCTCTCGTAATTACGGTGTTCACGTCTTCTACCTTGACGTTAAAATACTTTTCTACGGCATCTTTTATATCTTTTTTATTTGCCGATTTATTCACGTTAAAGATAAAAGTATTGTTTAATTCTCTAAATTTTAAACTTTTTTCCGATTGAACCGCTTTTTCTATGACTAAACTTAATTCTTTCATATTGAAAGGTTCCTCTCTAATTCTTCGTTTGCTTTAAGTGTGATTATAATTTTTTCATATTTTAAAAGGTCAATAATATTTAGCAAATTTACTAATACCGCTTTGTAGTTCATAAGATTTCTCGTAGATTTAATAATTTTAGAGTCGTTATTAGACGTCGGCAGTACAAGCAATCCTTTTTTTACGCCGAGATTATTAAATATACTTAGCATCTCCTTCGTTTTTATAGACGGTAATTCAAAATCTTCCACAAATACGATTTTATCTTCTTTTAAAAGATGCGATAAAGCAGATTTTATAGCCGCCTTTCTTGCTTTTTTCGGCATATCTTTTTTATAATTTACTTCATTCGTAGGCCCAAAAATAGTACCGCCGCCTTTCCATATAGGCGATCTTGTAGAACCGGCTCTGGCTCTTCCCGTTCCTTTTTGCTTCCATGGCTTAATACCGCCGCCGGAAACTATTTTCCTATTTTTTGTGGAAGCCAAACCAAGTCTTTTATTTGCTAAAGTCAACAAAACAAACTCTTTTATTAAAGGCTCTTTAACCGGATACAAATAAACAGATTCGTTTAAGTCTAAATTTCCAACCGGTTTATTGCTTGTATTTACTACACTTGCGCTTTGACCCATTATAATAAACCCCTTTTTCTCACTTGTTTAATTTCCTGCCGGACTTATCTGCCGCATATATGTATATTATGTTGTTGTTTGCACCTGGAACCGCACCTTTAACATACATAAGATTTTGTTCGCCGTCAATCTTAACTAATTTTAAATTCAAGACCGTATTTTTTGCCATACCCATATGCCCCGGCATTCTCAATCCCTTAAAAACCTTTGACGGGTATGAAGACTGTCCTATAGAACCGGGCGCTCTGTGAAACATAGAACCGTGCGTATCTTTTCCGCCTGCAAAACCCCATCTCTTTACTACGCCCTGATAACCTTTACCCTTAGATATGCCGGTTATAGATACGCTGTTTACGTCGTTAAAAACAGATATATCTATAGTATCGCCTATTTTAATTTCATCAATTTCAGAACTTCTGAATTCTTTAAGGACTTTAACAGGAGTTAAATTATTTTTTGTAAATTTACCGAGAATCGGTTTATTTAATCTAAACGATTTTGCTTCTCCGTAACCTAACTGCAATGCGTCATAACCGTCAGACTGCTTATTTTTTTTTTCGACTACCGTACATGGTCCGGCTTCAATAACCGTTACCGGAACTATCATACCGTCCTGGTCGAATATCTGCGTCATTCCTATTTTTTTTCCAATTAGCGCTTTTATCATTTTATAATACTCCAAGATTCAATTATATCTGCTTAATATCTACATCTATTCCGGACGACAAATCTAATTTCATTAATGCATCTATCGTCGCTTGATTCGGTTCGAGTAAATCTATGATTCTTTTATGCGTTCTCATTTCGAATTCTTCTCTTGATTTTTTATCTACGTGCGGCGACCTCAGAACGCAATATTTATTAATTTTTGTAGGCAGAGGTATTGGCCCGCTAATTTTAGAACCGGTTTGTTTAGCGGTTTCCACTATTTCCGATACGGATTGGTCAAGCAAACGATGATCGTATGCTTTCAGTCTTATTCTTATCTTTTGAATTTCCATGTTAATCTTATATTTCCTCTTTATTTGTTATATTTCCAGATTACTGTATCCGTTGCTTTATTCGATAACCTCTGTTATAACGCCTGCACCTACGGTATGTCCGCCTTCCCTTATAGCAAATCTCAATTCTTTCTCGGCGGCTATAGGAGTGATAAGCTCTACGGTCATTGCGACGTTATCGCCGGGCATAACCATTTCGATGCCTTCGGGTAGCGTGCATACTCCGGTAACGTCGGTAGTTCTAAAATAGAACTGGGGACGGTATCCGTTAAAGAAGGGCGTATGGCGTCCGCCTTCTTCTTTGGTAAGTATGTATGCTTCGACTTTAAATTTTTTATGGGGAGTAATAGAACCAGGTTTGGCTAAAACCATACCTCTTTCTATTTCTTCTCTTTTTTTGCCTCTTAAAAGAACTCCTATGTTGTCGCCTGCCTGACCTTCGTCAAGAAGTTTTCTGAACATTTCTACGCCGGTTACGACCGTTTTTGAAGTCGGAAGTATACCTACGAGTTCTACTTCTTCTCCGACTTTGATGATTCCTCTTTCTACTCTGCCTGTTGCAACCGTTCCTCTGCCCGAAATCGAGAATACGTCTTCTACCGGCATAAGGAAAGGTTTATCTATATCTCTTTTCGGAACGGGGATATATTCATCTACCGCATCCATAAGATCTACTATTTTCTGAGTCCATTCGTTATCGCCTTCCGACTCTAATGCTTTAAGAGCAGAACCTTTTATAACCGGAACGCTGTCTCCCGGAAAGTTATAAGAAGTTAAAAGCTCTCTTACTTCAAGTTCGACAAGCTCGAGAAGTTCCGGATCGTCAACCATATCTACTTTATTTAAAAATACTACTATGTAGGGGACGCCTACCTGGCGGGCTAAGAGGATATGCTCGCGGGTCTGAGGCATAGGGCCGTCAGCAGCGGAAACGACTAATATTGCTCCGTCCATCTGTGCGGCTCCGGTTATCATATTCTTAACATAGTCGGCATGACCCGGGCAGTCGACGTGCGCATAGTGTCTTTTATCGGTCGAGTATTCAACGTGGGAAGTAGCGATGGTAATACCTCTTTCTTTTTCTTCCGGCGCATTGTCTATCTGGTCGTACGATTTAAAAGTCGCCTGGCCTTTTTTTGCAAGAACTTTCGTGATGGCGGCAGTTAAAGTAGTTTTGCCGTGGTCAACGTGACCTATGGTTCCTATGTTGACGTGAGGCTTAGATCTGTCGAATTTCTCTTTGGACATTTAGTTCTCCTCCTAAACTATTTACCTTG
>JAJYZM010000236.1 GCA_021799935.1 bacterium
CATATGATGCTGCACGGACTTTTCGATAACGTCCTTAAATATAAAACAAAAATTCTCTACGAATATTTCGTTACAAGTTTAGTTACCGATAACGGAAAGGTCAGCGGAGTAGTAGCTTACGATATTAAAAACGGAAAGTTTGAAGGTATTGCCGCAAAAGCGGTACTGTTTGCTACCGGCGGTTACGGACAGGTATATTCTTCCAATACGAACGCTCTCATAAATACGGGAGACGGTATGGCCGTTTCTATTAAAGCGGGCGTTCCTTTAATGGATATGGAATTCGTGCAGTTTCATCCTACGACTCTTAAAAGTACGGGAATATTGGTTACCGAAGGCGCGAGGGGAGAGGGCGCTTATCTTCTTAATTCTCTTGGCGTCAGGTTTATGTCGAAATATGCTCCCAAGGCTATGGAGCTTGCCCCCAGAGACGTCGTGGCCAGAGCGGAACAGACCGAAATTAACGAAGGAAGAGGAGTTGACGGCGCGATACTTTTAGACGTAAGGCATTTAGGCAAAGAAAGGATAATGGAAAAGCTTCCCCAAATAATGCAGTTATCCATTGATTTCGAAGGCGTCAATCCAATTTACGAACCGATTCCTATCAGACCCGGAGCCCACTACTCCATGGGCGGCATTAAAACCGATTATAACGGCAGGACGGTAATTGAAGGCTATTATTCGGCGGGAGAATCAGCCTGCGTCAGCGTTCACGGGGCAAACAGGCTTGGAGGAAATTCTCTTCTGGATACCGTGGTATTTGGAAGAAGAGCCGGAATCGATATAGCCGAATTTTTAAAAACCGCAGACGAAAGAAAATTCGATGAAAAGGCGGTCAAAAGAGACGAGGAAGCTTTTGAAAAGCTTAAAAAATCTTTAGGAAAAGAGAGGCACGGTTTGTTAAAATCGGAACTTCAGGAAGAGATGAGAGCCGACGTAGGCGTTTTCAGGGAAGAAAATGCTATGAAAAAAGCTCTAGAAAAAATTATCGAACTCAAAGAACGCGCAAAAAACATAGGTATAGACGACAAATCTAAGACTTTTAATACCGATATAGTCGAGGCGTTCGAGTTTAACAATATACTTCTGATAGCCGAAGTTATCACGAGAGGCGCAATTTTAAGGAAAGAATCGAGAGGCGCGCATTATAGAACGGATTTTCCCGAAAGAGACGACGAAAAATGGCTTAAACATACATTAGCTACTTTAGACGGTAAAGAAAATATAAAATTCGATTTTTCCGAAGTTGCCGTGACAAAATTTAAACCTCAGCCGAGGACGTATTAATAGAAAGGGGAAATATAATGGAATTTAAGATTAGGGCATACAGATTTAATCCCGATACCGACGAAAAACATTATTACAAAGAATATACGGTTGAAGATTATCCGGGTATGACCGTGCTAAACGCTTTAATAAAAGTAAAATCAGAATTAGACGGGACTTTGAGTTTCAGGAGGTCGTGCAGAAGCGCTATATGCGGTTCATGCGCCATGAAGATAAACGGCATATCGAAACTTGCCTGTAAAACTCAGGTAAGTCCCGAAATAGAAAAATTCGGCATAATTAATGTAGAACCCCTTGCAAATATGCCGGTTATACGCGACCTTATAGTCGAACAGGAGAGTTTTTTCGATAAAATAAAAGAAATCAAGCCTTATCTTCTCGGGCAAAGGGAAGACGAGGCGCACAATAGTTTTCATGCATTGAAAGAAGGCGAGAAAATAAGCCAGCCCGTATATTATAAATATGAATTTCAAAATCTGACTGGAAATAACGATACTCCTAATTGTATTTTATGCGAGTGCTGTTATTCTGAATGCGGAGGAGTAGCCGGCAACCCGAGATATTTAGGACCCGCCGCCTTAGCCAAACTTTACAGATACAGCGAAGACCCAAGAGACAACGACAAAAACGGCTCACGCTTAGTTAACGGTTCAAAGCCAGACGGAATGTGGGATTGTGTTCACTGCCAGTCCTGCGAAGAATTTTGCCCAAAAGGCATTTCGCCCGTAAAATCTATAGTTAAACTTCACGAAAGAACTATTAAGAATTCTATAACATTTTCCGCAGGTTCAAAACATGTCGTTTCAATAGCCAAGTCTATCGGGGAAACCGGAAGACTCGATGAAATAAAGGTTGCATTCGATTCCGGCGGCATATCCGGACTTATAAACGATTTACCTATGGCTTTCGGCGCCGGACTAAAAGGAAAAATTCCTCCACTGAGGCTTAAATTAATAAAAGATATGGACGATATAAGGCTTGCATACAAAGAATTAGATCTGGAGGAAAAATAATGATTACCTATGCTTATTATCCGGGCTGCGTAGCTCAGGAAAGCGGTAAGGAACTGGATAATGCTACTAAATTTATAGCATATAAATTAGGTATAAATTTAATTCCTATGCCTGAAGCTTCCTGTTGCGGAGGAGGCGTAATTGACGGATTCGATAAAAATTTAAAACTTTTTATCAACGGGAGAACCCTTGCGTTAGCCGAAAAAGACGGACTCGATATAATGACGATATGCAATACCTGCACTTTAACGCTTAGCGAGGTAAACGAAGAACTTATAAATAATCCGGAATCTTTAGAAAAAACCAATGAATATCTATCTAAAATAGGGCTTAAATATTCCGGAAAAGTTAAAGTAAAACATATTTTATATGCCGTCAGGGACGATATAGGTTTCGATAAGCTTAAAGAAAAAGCCGTAAAAAGTCTGAAAGGAATTAACATCGCTCCATTTTACGGATGCCATATATTGAGGCCTTCCAGTGCGGTTAAGTTCGACGACGTAGAAAATCCTCAGGGATTCGAAGAATTAATAAAGGCATTAGGCGGCGAACCCGTATCGTACGGCCGCAGGACAAAATGCTGCGGATTTCAGACGATACTCGTAAATGAGGCTACTTCTACATCTTTGGCGGGGAATGCAATTTTCGAAGCTCAGGAAAAAAATGCTGACGTAATGGTTACTCCATGCCCTTTATGCCATTTAAGCCTCGATACTTATCAGACTGTTGCGGCAAAAAGCATAAATAAAAAATTGTCTCTGCCGATACTGCATCTTCCTCAGCTTATAGGCATAGCTTTAGGCGGAGATTATGCCGAAATGGGTTTTTCGAGGCATAATGTGTCTCTCAGGGGAATAATGGCGAAAGTCAGGCAGAACGAAATCTAAAAAATATAAAATAAAA
>JAJYZM010000237.1 GCA_021799935.1 bacterium
GGCGGGCATAAATTATAAATTTATACCCGCCGCTGTTTTTTTGCTGTTGTTTGTCAATGCGAACTTAAAAATGTCGACAAACTTAAACATAAGATTCAAGATTTTTTAAATAAATAATCCAATTAAAAATTTATGTATAAACGTTTAAAAAAGATTTTTTACTTTTGTCGTTTCCTATTTCGGAACGATATTTAAGCAATAAACTCTACCCTTGCATGTTATATCCTATTCATTTAAAGTTTTCTCAGTTTATATGCAAATTTTTAATTTTTAAGAATATCTTCTTTCATCGTTTTATCATCATCTCTTAAGCCTTATAATTTCGGCCTCAATATCGCCCAGGATTTCTTCATTCTCGATTTTATCGTCAACACTGAATATAATAAAAACTTTACCGCCGAATTTTTTCTCGAATTCTTCGAAGCTTGCTTTCATTCTTTCCGAAATAGAATAATTTCCGAAGTTTGCCCTTGCGGTTACCGGTTTTATTTGTATTCCGAAAGCTTTATTGCCGACCCATCCGAGATAATCTATGTCTCCCGCATGGTCAAGTTGAGGGTCGGACTCAGTAAATTTAACATTTTTAAACCGCTCAGCCAGATTATCGTTTATGACTGATTTTTCTCTTAAAAAGCCGTCGTAGGTTCTATATATTGTCAGATTGTAAATATAGTCTATGCAATCATGAAGGCTTAACTGCCTGAATGCCTCCTCCCATTCGGGTATAACGATTTCTTTAATTTTTATATATAACCTTTCACCGAGCTCCGCAAGCTCTTCTTTAGTAATTTTAGTTTTCTTCTTCCCTTCGGTGTATGCGTTCTCGAAATACCACTTTTCCCAGTCTTCGATAGACTTGGGTTGGCACTCTCTTATAAGCGCCATTACGGCGCCAACTTTATTCGGCCTCGATAATTGGTAAGTCTGACAGGTGTAATTGAGCACCTTTTCTTTTTTGCCGAACTCTTTTGAATATTTTTCTTTTTTAGTTTTCGGCATAATCGTCTCTTGTCATATTGATAAATCTTTCTTTATATTTAAAATCGACATCGGTATCTACCGCAACTAACCCTTCTTTTACGAGATGGGCATTAATGAATGTCTTATTTTGCAAATATAGATAGCAGAGAAGGTTATTTTTATTGTCGTATTTCAAACTATCGTATCTTAAAAACACCTTTTTTCCTCTTAATTTTTTCACAAGATAGGATAAAGCTTCGCCGTTTAATACCTCTTTCGGCTTAACGCCCAGCAATCTTACCGTTAAACCGTTATTAAGTTTTATAAATTCGGGACTTAATACCTCTTTAACGGTAAAATATTCCTCGCGTTTTTTGCTGTTTTCATCAATCTTTGAGCCGAATTGGAATTTTTTAAGGTCGATTTTTTTATTGAGATTATGCGGGTCTTTAAAAATATAAGGGAGTTTACTTATCAATTCCGCATAATCGATATTGTTTTTATTATTACAACTGTCATAAATAAAAACATCACCGCTTTTTTTCACTTCGGCAGGCATAAAGCCTTTGGCTTTATAAACTCCTGCCTGCGTATCTTGCGCAAGCTTATTTTTAATCGTGTCTATAAAATCCATATTAATTTCATATCCCACGGAATTGCGGCTTAAGTTTTGTGCCGCAAGAGAAGTAGTTCCGCTTCCGAGAAATGGGTCAAGCACCGTATCGCCTACAAAAGAAAACATTTTAATCAATCTTTTCGGCAGTTCCTCCGGAAACATTGCAATATGAGCGTCTTGTCTTGCTCCTGCGAAATTCCAGTGTCCCTGAAAATAAGAATTCCATTCGTCTTTCGTGAGCTTCGACAACTCTTTAATTTCTTTCGTTACTTTAGGAGGAGCGCCGTCTTTTTTAAAGATTAATATAAATTCATAGTCTAATTTTAAAATACCGTTTCTTGGGTAAGGATAAGAGCCCATTATTGTAGCTCCGCCAGTAGTATTTGAGGTTGTGACTTTCTGCCAGATAATTGCCCCCATATAATCGAATCCAATTGTTTCGCAGAATTTAATAATTTCCGTTCTAATAGGAATTACCTTATATTTTCCGTAATAAACAGCCCTTGCAAACTGGTCGCCTATATTTATGCACAGCCTGCATCCTTTATGTAAAACCCTTCGGCATTCATTCCAGACAAGATTAAGGTTGTTTATATAGCTTTCGTAACTGTCGTTAAAACCGATTTGACGGGATATCCCGTAATCTTTTAACTGCCAGTAGGGCGGGGATGTTATAACGAGATGGACACTTTCGTCCCGCAGCTCTTCCATTTTTCTTGAATCGCCTATAATTATTTTATGGGTTGTTTTAATCACATTAATCCCTCAATGGTAGATAAATAAATTCTGAAAACAGGTATGAACTAAAACGGAATATCGTCGTCCTCGCCCGGCTGGCTTGACGCCCCGCCTGTATTTGCGGAACCGGCGCCGTAAGAACTGCCGCTGTTTTGTGCCGCATAGCCATAATCGTTTGAGACCTGCCCGTAATCGGCATCCGCGGCTTCGGCGCCGCCTCCGCCGCCTTTGGCGCCGAGCAGAACGATATTGTTAGCGATTACCTCGCTTATATATCCTTTAGTTCCGTCCTGTTTATCGTAAGAACGGTTATTAATTCTGCCTTCCACGAAAACCTGCTTCCCTTTGTTAAGATAGTTTGCAAGGGTTTGAGCTATCTTTCCGAATACTACTACATTGTGCCAAGTAGTTTTTTCCGTTTTATTGCCGGATTTATCGTTATAATACTCCGACGTCGCAATGGAAAACTTTAAAATAGCCAAACCGTCCGGCGTGTACCTTAATTCCGGGTCTTTTCCAAGATTGCCTATAAGCATTACTTTGTTTAAACTTGCCATACAACCTCCAAAATAAATAATTTAATGAAGTTAAAAGATAATAAATGGATAAAATTTTAATCCAATATTTTAATGTAATAAAGTTATGATAAATTAAGTAAAGCAATTTGGCAAGTTAAATTTATGTTACGTTTTTGTTTCGTTTTTGTTAAATTTATGTTACGTTTCGGTTACAATTTTATATTAAGTTATATAATAAATTAATAAATTTTGACTTTTTTTTGTACAATGATATAATTATTTATATAAAACAAAAATAGGATTTTTAAAATAAAATTTTATAGAATGCATATGAAAAATTGCGTATCGATAAAAAACAGCAACGGAGC
>JAJYZM010000238.1 GCA_021799935.1 bacterium
TGCTGATAGTCACGAACGATAACGATATAAGGCGGCGCGCTTCGAGCGCATCCTGTTCCTGTTTAGACGTGGACGAGTTTATAAGGCTGGCGGAAAATATAATAGCGCAGGGAATATACGGCGGCGGTATCGAAAGCATTGCGGAAGGGGCGGAAGAGGAAGATTATGAAGACGGGATATCAGGCAGAAGGGGAGGGGGCGCAAAAAAAGGCAATCCGCACCGCCTTTCTAAAAAAGAAAGGCTTAAAATGAAAAAAATCAAAAAGCTTTAACCCTAATCCGGGGTTACTTTCGTAAAAATCTTTTTTATCTGTTCGAGCTGCGTTTCGAGCCTTGCGTCTATTTCGCCAAAATCCGTTTTTATTATAACGCCGCCTCCAGGCAGGTTGGCGTCCGGGATGAAGTTCATTGAAGCCTGCCTTTCTATCAAATTTTTTACCGCTTCGGGATTTTTATTTAAGACGGCGTAATCTGCGGGATTTAAGCATACGGTAAACTTTACGGCGTCCGAAGATTTATTTACCGCATCGGCTATTATTCCGGCGATTAGGCTGCTGTCGGCGGCGGTTTCCGCTTTTACTATAGTTTCCGCTATTTTTAAAGATAATTTTATTACGTCCTGTTTGACGTCTTCGTATAATTCGTTTTTAAATCTTTCTATGGATTCCGAAGCCCTGAAGATATTTCCGACCCCTTCTTCCATCGATTTTAAGGCATCTCTTTTGCCTTGGCCGAATCCTTCCGAATAACCTTTTTTGCGGGCTTCCTCAAAAACGGCGCTTTCTTTTTCTTCGTATGCCTTTGCGGTTTTATATTTATAGCTTTCTATATATGCAATGATGAATTTTTGAAGGGAAGGAGGAACGGATTCCAACGCGGCGGTTAATTCTTTATTGTCTTCGGATTTTTCGCTCCTCAGTATATTTACTAAAAGCGTTTTTTTTCCGTCGTATAAAGCATTTCCATCCATATCTAGTTCGCGGTCTTTTAAAATTTTGCTCATACGAGTTTTTCGCTTTCGCTTTTTACGGCAAGGCTTACTTTGCCTTCGTCTTCAAGTCTTCTGGCGACTTTCAGTATTTCGTGCTGGACTTTTTCTACTTCCGAAAGCTTTTTGGGTCCCATAGCTTCGAGGTCGTCGTTAATCATTTCCTGCGCTCTCTTGGAGACGTTTGCCAGAATTTTGGTTCTAAGTTCGTCCGAAGCCGTTTTTAAAGCCAGAACAATCTGGTCGTGGGACACTTCCCTTAAAATTAACTGCATAGATTTATCGTCCACGCTCGCAAGGTCGTCGAACGTGAACATAAGCTCCCTTATTTTTTCGGCTTCTTCTTTATCTAATTTTTCTATATCCGCAAGTATAGGCTCTTCTATGGATTTATCCATATTGTTTAAAATGTCCGCCACTATTCTAACGCCGCCGACTAATTTGCTCTGCGTCGAACCTGTAGATTTCAACTGTTCCTGAAGCACCTCGTCGAGGTCTTTGATTACGCCGGGCGGAACCCTTTCTAATTTGGAAAGCCTGAAAACTACCTGCGACCTGATGGAAGAGGGCAGAAGGCCTATTACCACCGCCGCCGACATAGGCTCTAAGTGTCCCAGTATAAGCGCGATTGTCTGTGGATGTTCGTTTTTTACGAAATCGGCTATAATATGGGGGTCAAGCCATTTTAAGGTCTGGAGTCCTTCCTCTTCTATGGGTCCGTGCAGGTTATCCAATATTTTTTTTGCTTTTTCCGGGTCTAAAGATTTTGCTATAAGATTTTTTACGTAGTCGTCTCCCTTTACTACGATGCCGACTTTGGAGAAATTAGAATTGAAGTCCTTGAGAACGTTTTCCGAATCGTCTTTTTCGATAGTAGGAAGCTGGTCCATATATTTGGTAATTTTTTGAATTTCCATTAATTCCAACCTTTTTATTATTTCCGATGCGGCATCGTCGCCAACGGAAACAAGAAATATAGCCGCCTTTTCGGGGCCCGAAAATCTTCTAGCCATATATTTATATCTCTCTATTAGATTCTTTAAGTAAATTTTTTACGTAATTCGTCGCCGCATCCGGGTCGGCTTTTACTATGTTGACCGCAACGTCCTTTACGTTAGGCTCCGGCCTCTGAATTGATTCCTGTTTTATCTGCGCCAGCGTTTCGAGTCTTTCTTCCTGCGCCAGTCTTGCAGGCAAGCGTGATTCGTATGCGGTAATATATTTAATTAAAGGACGCAGAATAATCAGTATTAATAATACTATGCCTATTAAAATAACGCCGTATCTGACTATTTCTCCGAGATTCGATTTAATAACGGACGTTATGGACTTTTTAGGCGGAGCCGGTATCGCGTAGCGTATTCTCTTGAACGGAATATTCGCTACCACGACCTTGTCTTTAGCGGCTTTAGAATAGCCTATAGCCGTTTTGACGATATTATTAAAGAGGGTCATTTCGGAAGAACTTCTCGGGATATATTTTACCGACGGCTTGCCTTTGGAGGACGTTGTCTTTTTATATGTTCCGTTGACGAGAACCGAAGCATAAACCCTCTGCACCGTTCCTACAGGATACGAAATCTTTTCTATTTTCTTCGACACGTCGTAATTGGTAGTTTCTTTTTTGACGGTGTGAGTACTCGGTTTTACCGTAGGAAAAGGCGTCTTTCCCGGCGGAAGGTTCGATTTTGCTCCCGGAATTCCGTACGGCTTTAAAGCGCCGGTAGAAGAAGACCTGTATGTCTGCTGGGAAACTATAGCCGTAGTATTAGGGTTATACGTTAATTTAGATTCCGTTTTTTTTGAAAAATCTACTTTTACATATACTTTAGACGTAACGTTTCCTTCCCCCACGACGGGTATTAACATAGAATTTATTTTATCTTCTAAATTTTTTTCGATTTTATGGACGTAATTAAGCTGATTAACGGTATATTCAAAAGAACTTTTCGTCGGAATGGACAGCACCCGTCCGTCCGTATCTACAACCGTTATGTTTTTAGGCTTTAAGCCTTCCACCGCGCTTGCGACTAAATGGATTATTCCGTTTACCTGCATTTTATCTAGAGTCATCCCGGGTTTCAGCTTTACGATGACGGATGCTTTGGCGGGAGCCCTTCTGGTTACAAATACCGACTGCCGGGGCAGGACTATCAAGACCCTTGAATATTTAATACTGTCAATCTGGTCTATCGTTCT
>JAJYZM010000239.1 GCA_021799935.1 bacterium
AGTTTGGGAACTGTATTTCAGGGACCATTTTCCATACTCGCCTTTAGGCATGTTCATTATAATATGGACGCTTTATATAATCCTTATGCTTTTTGAAATGTTTTACCTGTTCAGGGTTTCCAATATAAAAAGAGCGCAAGAGGACAGCGGTTTTAGAGGAAAATTAGCGGATTTCTTTACGCTCGGAAATAAAGACTTATCGGAAAAAGCCGCAAAAAAAGACCATAAAGCCCTTATGATTATTGCGGCGTTAGGCATAGGTCTGGCGTTTTTATTTCACGGTTACGTGGGATTTTTATTCGGCGCCATAAAAGCTAGGCCGTTGTGGTCGAACCCGCTTATACCCGTTTTATTTATAACGTCCGCTATTGTTTCCGGTATTGCGCTTATGGGAGCATTATACGTAATAGGCTTTTCGTTTTATTCCGATAAAAATAAGGTAAAATCCGAAACCGTTTATGCGCTTAATAAAATTTTGCTGTTAATGATAGGATTCGACCTGTTTTTCGATTTAATCGAATGGCTTTATTCCGTCCGTTCTTATGCTCCTAAGGATGTTTATGAAGGATGGCACTCTGTTTTCAGCACGGGTGCGGGCGGCGTTTTAGCTTTTAATTACCATTTTATGCAGATAACTCTTGGGCTTATTATACCGGGGCTTCTGCTTATTTCAAAAAAAGTAAGAAATTCTAAAGTGTGGACGGTGATAATAGGCTTTTTAGTGCTTATAGGCGTCTGGTCAATGAGGTTTAACACTGTCGTCGGAGCCCAGCTTCAGACAAAAATAGGACAGGGGACCGTTCTTTTCGATATTCCTTGGCTCGGTTACGACGGATACATAACGGGAATAGGATTATTTGCGTTGGGCATCTTTTTAATATTCGTTTTCGGCTATTTATTGGGATGGGAAGATAAACCAGAATTAACCGGTAATAATTAAAATAAGGAGGATATGTAATGTCAATGAATAGAAGAGATTTTTTAAAATATGCGACATTCGGTGCGGCGGCGGTTTTTACCGGAGCGGGTTTAACCCAGTGGGCAGGCGGAATGTTCCATTACGAGGGAGAATATGTATATCCGGGAAGAACGGAAAACTGGAAGGGAGTCGAAGTAAAGTTCACTACCTGCAAGCAGTGCCACAGCGATTGCGCCGCTATGGCGAGGGTATTTAACGGAACGGTCGTTAAATTAGACGGAAACCCTTACGATATTCAGACTACCGAACCCAATATTCCTTATGCTACGCCGATGAAAGAAGCAATTTCTTACGTCGGGACGAATTTCGACACGTCCAAGCCTTTCGTTGACGGGGCGCACTCTTTGTGTCCGAGAGGTCAGGCGGGAAGGCAGACTACTTACGACCCTTACAGAATATATATGCCCTTAAAAAGAGTAGGAGAAAGGGGTTCTAAAAAGTTTAAGGTAATTTCCTACGACCAGCTCATAAGCGAGGTGGTTAACGGCGGGTATCTGTTTAAGGATATACCAGGCGAGGAAAAAAGGTATGTCGAGGGGTTTAAACATTTATGGAATGACGGTAAAAACAGATTTGTTCCGGCAGATTCCAGATATCCGGATTTCGGTCCCAAAACTAATCAGTATGTCAGCTATTGGGGAAGAGCGGAGGCGGGACAGGCAAATTTTATAACAAGATTTGCAAATGCACTCGGTTCTGTCAATGCATTGCCCCATGTTTCAATCTGCGAACTCTCGCATCACGTTTCGACGTTCAGGACTTTTCCCGGAACGAATATGCTTAAGCCTGACCTGCCCAACTGCACTCATCTGCTGATTTTCGGAGCAAACTATTACGAAGCTAATTTCCCTATGCAGACGCTTGCAAGAAGGTCGGCTGAAGCTACGGCGTCGGGAAAATTAAAAATAACCGTAGTTGACGTGAGAGCCGGAAATCAGGTATCCCATGCCGACAGGTATATCCCGATAGCCCCCGGCG
This sequence comes from bacterium, assembly GCA_021799935.1. The sequence goes on from JAJYZM010000239.1 coordinate 1,958, forward strand.
GAGACGGAGCGCTTGCCATGGGAATGCTGCGCTGGATAGTAGAAAACAAAAGATACGACGAAAATTTCCTGACTAATTTAAACCACAGTTCGGCAAACGCAAACGGCGAGCCTAATTTTTCAAACTCTTCATATCTCGTAGTTGCGGATGAAAGCAATAAAGGCTTTGCCAAGTTCCTAAAAAGCGGCAAATCGTTTTATGCGATAGACAAGGCAACAGGAAAACCGGTATTAACATCAGGCGCGGCAAAAGGCGACTTATGGCCTACCGGATTTTTATCTTTAGCTCCCGTAAACGTGAACGGCGTAAACTGCATGACGAGCATGCAGATGTTATGGAGCGAGCTTAGAAAACATACTATAGAAGAATACGCAAAGGAAGCCGGTCTTGCTCCGAGGGTGATACCGGAGCTTGCAAAGGAATTTACGTCTCACGGAAAAACCGCGGTAGCCGACTATTACAGGGGTCCCGTTAAACATACCAACGGCTATTATCACGGCAGGGCAATACAACTGTTAAACGTAATGGTCGGAAACGTCAACTGGCAGGGAGGTTATATTAACGGCGGAGGCGGAGCCAACATAATGGGCGGCAAGGGTTTCCCGTATAATCTGGGAAAATGGCCGGGTTTTGTTCCCGCAAAGGGCGTAAAGATTTCAAGGGAAGGGTCTTTTTACGAAAAATCTTTAGAATATAAGGAAAAGGTTGCAAGAGGACAGTCGCCTTTTCCAGCGGAAAGACCGTGGTTTCCTTTCAGTTTCGGCATGTGGCAGGAGATATGGGGCGGAACTTACTTTAAGTATCCGTATCCTGTAAAGATACTTTTCCAGCATATGGCAAACCCCGCATGGTCTATGCCGGGCATGGGCGGCGTGGACGACGAATCGAAGCCGTGGATAAGGATGATAAAAGATACAAGCAAAGTTCCGCTGTTTATCGCATCTGATGCAATGATTGCAGAAAGTTCGTCATACGCAGACTATATAGTTCCGGACGTGACTTATTTAGAGGGATGGGCTTTTCTGGGCAACCTGCCGACGTACCCCACAGCAAGGACTTCGGTCAGACAGCCTGTGATAGAGCCTATGACGGAAAAAACCCCCGACGGAAGACCGATATGCATGGAGAATTTCTTGATAGACGTCGCAAAAGCTATTAAACTTCCCGGGTTCGGCGAGAATGCATTCCTCGAGGGCGGAGAACTGAACCGCGCAGAGGATTTTT
>JAJYZM010000240.1 GCA_021799935.1 bacterium
GACCTGTTTTACAGGATAAGCGGGTTTACGATAGAACTTCCGCCTTTAAGAGAAAGAAAAGAAGATATCCCCCATCTAGCGCATTATTTTATGACTAAAGAAAATAAGGTTCAATTTTCAAAGCCCATTTCACGGCAGGCTATGGACAAACTTATGGATTACGACTGGCCGGGAAACGTAAGGGAATTAAAAAACGTTATAGAAAGGGGAATAATATTGTCCGAAGGAAAAGACGAGATTCCGGAGGAAGCAGTCCAGCTCGAAATTTCAAACGCTAAAAATTATTACGGTGTAAAAGAATTTGAGATTTTCGAGAAAAATTTATCCTTAAAAGAAATAGAAGAAAAATATATAAATTATCTTCTGTCTAAAGGGCTTACCAAATCGGAGATTGCGCGGATTATAGGAGAAAGCGAAAGGTCCGTTTACAGAAAACTGTCCGCGGTAAAAATTTAATTATTTATTTTTTTATTTAATTGATTTAAAATTATTAAAAACCGCCAAGATAATCCGGCGGTTAATTTTCAATTTTAATCCGGGGGCCATATATGAATTTTTCGAGAATTCAAAAAGTTTCGATTAGGACCAAATTGCTTTCTTTAATTTTTCTAATTTTGGTTTTAATGCTGTCCGTTTTAACTTATTACGCGGTGTTTTACCAGAACAAAATGTCCGTAAAAACGACGTCGTTCGATGCCGTAGTGACCGCGAAGACGATGCTGTCAAGCATGAACGGCATGATGCTCAACGGCACGATAGCCAAGAAATCCGACAGAAGGCAGTTATTCGGCATATACCAGAAGATTAAAGGAATTAAGTATTTCAAGGTTGTAAGAGGCAGCGCAGTGGATAAAGAATTCGGGGCGGGCCTAAAACAGGAAATTCCGAGCTCGAAATTCGACAAAGAAATACTTGCTTCAAAAAAAGAAATAACGAAAGTTTACGAAAAAAACGGGCAGAAATATTTAAAAGTAGGAGTCCCTTTTACGGCGGAAAAGATGTCCCGCGGCATAGACTGCCTTATGTGCCACACCGTTAAGGCGGGAACCGTTCTCGGCGGCGTCGAGCTTGTATATTCTCTAAAGAATACCGTAAACGCTTCAAATATTTTTATGAGAAATATTATTATTTTCTCGATTATACTGATAGTTCTGTCCATTATTATAATATATATTCTTCTCAAACAGGCTTTTATAAAACCTATTACCGTTTTTTATCACAGGGTAAGGGATATATCGAAGGGCGAAGGCGATTTAAGCAAATTGATTCCTATGGATTGTTTCGATAAGCCGGCAATTATAGTCAAGCGTCATAAAAACTGCATGCTTAAAGAAGATGAATTAGGGCAAAGATGCTGGGATGAGCAGATAGAGCGTTTCGGCGAAAAAGGAGAGCAAATCTGCAAAAAGTGTTATGTTTATAAAAATTCGGTTTACGATGAAATTACCTCCGTAGTCAACGAATTCAATAAGTTCATTATCGATATCAGGGAAATAGTAAAATCCATCACGGAAGAAGCTATGACCATAGTTGACGTCAGCACCACCATAGAAGGGCACGTCGATGAAATCAGCGGCAAAGCGCAGGAGCAGGCGGAAATCGCCACTCACGTAGCCGCGGCTTCCGAAGAAATGTCCCAGACTATTAAAGAAATTGCCAAGAATACCCAGAATGTTAGTTCTATCGCGAAGGAGGCTTCAGACAGCGCTAAAGACGGCTTCGATATAGTGGAAAAATCTATTTCGGGCATTAAAAACGTCGCCGTTCTTACCAAGCAGTTAGGCAGTCTTATAAGCGGATTGGAAAAAAGTTCTTTCGAAATCGGCGAAATCATTTCGGTGATAAACGATATAGCGGACCAGACCAACCTACTTGCTCTTAACGCCGCGATAGAAGCCGCCAGGGCAGGGGAATCCGGCAGGGGATTTGCCGTAGTAGCCGACGAGGTAAGAAAATTAGCCGAAAGAACCGTTAAAGCTACAAAAGAGATAGTGTCTAAAGTTCAGACAATGCAGCAGAGCACGCAGGATACCAAGACATCCATGGATAAAACGTTAAGCGAGGTCGATTTATCCGTAGGCTATGCTTCAAAGGCGGGAGAATCTTTGGACGGCATAGAAAAAAGCATAATGAGTTTAACCGACCAGATAAGCTCTATAGCCGCCGCATCGGAAGAGCAGACGGCTGCAACCAACGAGATATCGCAGAATATCGAAACGGTATCCAGCCTTTCGGTATCCAATTCCGAAAAGTCTTCTAATACCGCTAAAGAGGCGGCATCGATTTACGGAGAACTTGAAAAATTAATAGGAATATTAAAAAAGTTTAAATATTAAATTTATTTGAAAAGGAGGCGGATTAAATGGAAAATCGCGACACGACGGCTTCACGCAAGTCAACATTTGACAGTTTGGCAAATATAAAAGATATATATACTCCTTCGAAGGAAACGGTAAAAAACAGCTATGTTGACGACTATGAAAGGCTTTACGGATATTCTATAAATGAAAATGAAAAATTCTGGGACGAGACGGCAAAACAGTTAGACTGGTTTAAGCGCTGGGACGATGTCCTGGATTCGTCTAATCCTCCTTTTTATAAATGGTTCACGGGTGGAAAAACTAATATCGTCCATAACGCCTTAGACAGGCATATTGCTACGTTCCGCAAAAACAAGCTTGCTATAATTTGGGAGGGAGAGGACGGCAGCGAAAGAGTCTATACTTATTTTTCTTTATATAAAGAGGTCAATAAGTTTGCAAACGTTCTGAAAAGTTTCGGAATTAAAAAAGGAGATACCGTTACAATATATCTTCCCAATATACCGGAAATTGCCATAAGCATGCTTGCATGCGCTAAGATAGGCGCAATACACAGCGTCGTGTATGCCGGATTTTCGGCTCTGGCGCTGAAAGACAGAATACTCGATGCGCAGAGCAAACTTCTTATTACCGCTGACGGCGCTTTCAGGGGCGGAAAGGTCGTAGAACTTAAAAAAATAGCCGATGAAGCGGTTACTAAAGCTCCGGTGGTTCAAACCGTAATAGTAGTTAAGAGAACCGGCAAAGAAGTTGCTATGGATACGTCGAGAGATTTTTATTACGACGAGCTTATGAAACTGCCTATAGCAAATCCGTATTTAAAAACCGAAGAACTCGATTCGGAGGACCCTCTTTT
>JAJYZM010000241.1 GCA_021799935.1 bacterium
ATAAATCTTTATCTATATAAACTTCGCCCTCATTTTCCGAATAAGCCGAAAATAAATCTTCTATTTCTTTTTTAAAATCTTCCGTGCCGTTTGAACATAAAACATATTTCGGTATCCCTCCCATTTCCAAGAGATAGCTCGTGAGCCCTACAAGCATATCGGGGTCGCCGAATATAGCAAATTTTTTTCCGTGAATATACTGCTGTGCGTCGGTCATAGAATCTATTGCCTTTCCTCTTTCATCTTCAAGCTCTTTCGGAATTTCTTTTCCCGAAAGCTCGGAAAGCGCCATTAAAAATTCATCGGTGTAGTTTATTCCTACCGGACTCTTGACGACTCTTGTGTCCTGGCCGAATTTCTCTGAAAGCATTGCGGCGGTCTTTTTTGTAGAATACTTTTGCAAAGCGATAGTTGCTTTATTGTTTACGCAATTTTTAACGTCTTCTAATTTCGTAGCGCCGTCTGGATACATTTTATACTCGCCGTTTAAAGGACTGTCCAAGGTATTGGAATAATCGGCTAAAACAAGATAATTTATTCCGAATATTTTTAAAATTCTTTTCACTTCGTTAATATTTCCTATGGCGGCGTCGAAACCCGGAATTATATTAATTATATCGGTTTTGCCGGCATCAGATTTTTTGCCCAGAGTTTCGATTATAGCGTTAAGCATACTGTCGTAACCTTCGAGATGCGAGCCCGCAAAGCTCGGCGTATTTGCATACGGCGCAGATATATCTTCGGATAAATAACCCTTTTCTCTTGCATTGCCTACGATAGAACCAAGGTCGTCCCCGATAATTTCCGACATGCAGGTCGTCGATATTGCAAACATTTTCGGCTTATATAGAGCGGTTGCATTTTTGAAACCCTCTAATCCGTTTGCCTGTCCGCCGAAAACCGCACCGTCTTCGGTTAAAGACGTGCAAACCGCCGCAAAAGGCTCCCTGAAATGGCGGGATAAACTATTTCTATAATAGGCGACGCACCCGTGGGAACCGTGAACGAAAGGCATAGTATCTTCGAAACCTGCGGCGCACAGTACCGCTCCGAGCGGCTGACACGCCCTTTCGGGATTTATTACTATTGCTTTCCTGTTGAAATTTTTTTCTTTATATTCCTCGGTATTCATCCAGTCTTTTATCTTTTTTACTTCTGCTTTTTCCATAATCAAACCTCCGGTATAATTTTAATAATTATTTATTTCTTTTATTTTTTCCATAACGGCTTCACTAATTTCCATGACGGGCTGTTTATCGCCAGGTCCATATCTCTGGCAAAAATTTCAAATCCGTCATAACCGTGGTAGGGTCCGGAATAATCCCATGAGTGCATCTGCCTGAAAGGTATTCCCATTTTCTGAAAAACATATTTTTCTTTTATGCCCGAGGCGACTAAATCGGGCTTCAGCCTGTTTGCAAGTTCGACGAATTCGTATTCGTTCATATCGTCGGCAACTATCGTTCCGTTTTCTACTTCTTTCGTCGTTCTTTCATAATCGTCGTTATGTGCAAATTCATATGCGGTAGAAACGACTTTCATTCCTAAATCCTCGTACGCGCCGACTATATGGCGGGGTCTCAAGCCGCCCACTAAAAGCATTACCTTCTTATCCTCTAATCTCGGACGATATTTGTCTATTACCTCCTGCATTTTTGGTTCATACGCCTTAATAACCTCTTCGGATTTTTCCCGTATATTTTCGTCGAATAATTTTGCGATGCTCCTAATGCTCTCTTTTATTTTAGTAGGACCGAAAAAATTATATTCAATCCATGGAATACCGTATTTTTCTTCAAAATGCGTCGCGATATAGTTCATCGACCTGTAGCAGTGAAGAAGCAGATAATTTACGCCGTGAGTTATCTTCATTTCTTCTATCGAACCGTCTCCCGACCAGTGCGCTACGACGTTTAAACCCATTTCTTTAAATATTTTCATTGACGACCAGACGTCGCCTCCTATATTGTAATCTCCTAATATTGCAACGTCATAAGGGGTCTTTTTACCGTTATCTATTTCTCCTTTTCCGACTACAAAATCCCTGATAGAATCGTTAGCTATATGATGCCCCAAGGATTGGCTCACCCCCCTAAAGCCTTCGCACCTTACCGGAATAACCGGAATACCTATCTCATCCGCCATTCTTTTTGCGACGGCTTCAATGTCGTCGCCTATTAATCCAATAGGACATTCGGATTCTATGATTATTCCTTTTGCTGTGGGAAAAAGCTCGTGCAACTCTTTAATTGCCTGTTCTAATTTTTTATCCCCGCCGAAAACAATATCTCTTTCCTTAAAATCGGTCGTAAATTGAAAAGGAACGAAATTTTCGACAGCAGGCTCGCCTTCCGCTAAATTTCTCCTCGTTCCCCAGCTGTAATGGCCGCATCCTATCGGACCGTGGCTTATATTAATTACGTCTTTAACCGGCCCCCAGACGACGCCCTTGGAGCCTGCATAAGCGCAGCCTCTGGGGGTCATAACGCCGGGGAGGGATTTTACGTTTGATTTTGCGACGCAGGTTCCGCATGTTTCTTTATCGTTAATGCCGATATGTTCTTTTCTGTTTTTCTTTGCCCTTTCGGAATAGACGCTTATAATGTCTTCGACTATTCCTTCTTGTTCTTTAAAGTTGACTGCCATTTTTAGACTCCTTTATTTATTAGATATATCCGTTATTCTTTAATATTAATTTTTAGCAAGCGGAGAAAATTTATGAAGATGCATCGTCTTGTTTTTTGGGCATACCTTTTCACAGCAGGTATCGCCTATGCAGTTATCCAAGTTTCCTATTCTGACGAGCATCTTATCTCCGTCGTCTTCGAATACGTAAACTCCGCCGGGACAGACTTTAATGCACCTGCCGCACGATATGCAGTTCGCATGGTCGAATTCTATCAGAAAATGAGGAACCCATTTTATCCCGGAACGACGGGGCGCATTTACGTAATTATCTATTTCGCCGGAAAAACCGTCCATAATACTCATAGTTTTTTCCTCCTTTTTTATATATGCTCCTTTTTTATTCTTATTTTTAAATCAAGTCCGTCATGTTCTATGGTAGAAAATTTGAACAATCCGGCTTCTAATAAATAATTTTTGTATTCTTCGATATCTAAAGAGCAGTTTAATTTCCGCCTCAGCGATTTTATTTT
>JAJYZM010000242.1 GCA_021799935.1 bacterium
GACGGCTGATTTTTCGATAGGCACCGTAAGAACCGCACCCTGCCTGATAACGTTGGAATAAAGATGGTTTAACCTTCTTAATTCGGCTATAGAAGTTCCGTATTTCTGGGCTATTAACGAAAGGGTGTCCCCGAACTGTACGGTATAGCGGCCGAACGAAGGAGCGGGATGATAAGGGCGGTAAGAGCCTGCGCCCGATGCCGAAGGAACTTTTAATCTTTCGCCTGGATATATGACGTAGTTATGAAGACCGTTTAAAGACATTATAGACGCTACCGTGGTATTATGGGCGTCCGCTATCTGCCCAAGAGTAGCTCCGGGGCGGACGGTAACGACGTTAACGTATGAATAGGCATTAGAAACCAAAGCAAAAAGTATTGTAAAAAACATCGCCAAAACCAATACTCTTTTCATACGGATTTTCCCCCGCTTTAAAACCGTTAAACTGCTTATGCGCCGTATATATCGGATATCAATATATTAATAGTAAAGTATATTACTACAACATATTAATTTATGTCAAGAATTATCGGCATAATTTTATTTTTTATTTATTTTTTTTTAAATTTATAAAATCTTCACGCTGCAGGATTTATTGCCGCACTGGAAAACCAGCGGCTTTTTTACCCTGCCGAATTCGGCGGCTGCGCTTCTAATCTCTTCCAGAATCAACGCGTCTCCTTTTTCAAATCCTTCAAAGCCTGAATAACTATCTGTCAGGGCATTATTATTCATATCGATAAATAAATTGAACGCATTAAAACCTCCTTTTACTTTATCGCCGCCGTTAAATTTACCGGACATATCGAAAAAATCGGCGACGGCTTTGTCGCCGTATCTGCCTGCGATAATATTTATATTTCCTCTCGACGCATAATCTATGAGGCTTATTAAATAAGCGGAGGCGTTATGTTTTAGCATATTTGCTTCGTTTATAAAATATTCGAAAGATTTTAAGATTACGTTCTTAAACTGAGCTTCTCCGGTAAGCATATGAAGTTTAGACATAGCAGACAATATGGACGCGTTTTGCGAATAACCGCCGTAATCCGCAATATTTTTTTCCTTATGGCTTAAAAAACCTATCTTTGAACTTTTTGTCGTGTGTTTTATATCAAAAAAGCCGCCCTTTCCGCCGTCGTAAAAATTTTTGATAACGTATTCGGCTATTTTTTTTGCGTAAATAAAATATAAAGGTTTCGACGTAGTTTCGAACAATCCTATCAAAGCAAGAATGATATACGCGTTATCGTCTAAAACGGAACCTCCCGGTTCGCCTGTAAATCTTCCTATATCCCCGTTTTTATCGAAAGCGTCTAAAAATATTTTAATAGATTTTTCGGCCATTCCGTTAAGTTTCCGGCGGTTTGAATCGAAAGGGCTGAAAAATTTTATTAATTCGGTAATGGAATATATTATATTTCCGTTCACCGATGAATATTTTATCCTGTCGGTAAAAGGTTTTTTCCTTTTTTCCCTGAAAACCCTAAGTTTTGAAACGATGCTATCGTAAGATTTACCGCCTAAATCTTTCGCGTAAGCCCCTGCATACAATACGTTCGGAACCCCGCCCGGCATTAAACCTTGGTCCCTGAATCCGCCGGAATCGGAAGTTGCGCTGCCAGCATGGCGCATCATGCCTTCTTTGTTTATATTAAACAATTCCGACGCGGCTCTAAACTCTTCTTTATCGGAAAAAACCTCTTTAAATTCGTCATATGTCCACGTAAAGAATCTTCCGTCGTCGCCGTTTCCGGTGTCCGCATCGATGCTTGCGTAAAAACCGCCGTTAAACCCGTCGTATAGTTCGCCTGATATAAAATCGAGGGTTTTGTTTATAACGTTCAATAAAATCTTATCGCCGGTCAATTTATAATAATAGGCATATACCCTCAAAGCCTGCGCATTTATTTCGGCAAGTTTTTCAAAATGCGGAATAATCCATTTTTTATCTGTAGAATATCTGTGAAAACCGCCGCCTACATGGTCGAATACTCCTCCGGCGGCTATTTTTTTTAAAGTAAAAAGTCCTTTATTAAGCGAATCTTTATCCCTGTTGGCTATATAATCCCATGCAAGAAGTTCTAAAGCTGAAAAATAAAAAAATTTAGGTGATTCGTCTATTCCTCCGTTAACTTCGTCGAAATGAAGTTTAAATTCCAGAGCGCCCTCGTTTACAAATCTCTTTACGTAATCTATATTTAAAGAATTATCCTTTTTTATAGCATCGTTTATCCTTTTAATATTGATATTAAAAATAGAAAACTTGTTGGAATCGTCTGAAATCCTTTGATAAAAATCGGCGCTCTGGGCAAAAACGGCTTCTTTGTTTTCACGGTAATATTTTGCAATTTCCGTCAAAACCGACTTATATGCAGGAAGTCCGTAATTGGATTCTTTAGGAAAATACGTGCCTCCGTAAAAAAAATATCCCTCATAAGTTAAAAAAGCGGTTAAAGGCCATCCGCCCGTTCCTGAAAACACGCTTACGGCTTTCTGGTACCGCGAATCTATGTCCGGCCTTTCGTCTTTATCGACCTTGACGGCAATATAATTCTCGTTTATTATAGCCGCGGTTTCTTCGTCTTCGTAAGATTCCCCGTCCATTACGTGGCACCAGTGGCACCATACGGCTCCTATATCTAAAAGCACGGGCATATCATTTTCTTTAGCCTTCCCGAATGCCTCCGCGCACCAAGGATACCAGTTAACGGGCTGGTGTACGGCCGATTTTAAATAAGAACTTTTTTCGCTTTTTAAATTATTCACGAATTATATTCCCTTAATCCTGCGGTAGAAATTTTATCTTCTGAATTTATTACAATACGACATTTAAAGAATATTTAATAATTTCTAAAGTAACTTAAGAATTATATATATTATTGTAAGCCTCTTCAGGCACCATCCCTTTGTGGACGACCGCTTTCACGGCTTTGAGCATATTAGTCGGTTTTTCGGATTGAAATATATTCCTTCCCATATCGACGCCAGCCGCCCCATGATTTACGGCATTATAGGCAAGTTCGAGAGCTTCCCGTTCTCCGGTTTTTTTTCCGCCTGCGACTACCACGGGGACGGGGCATGTTGCAACTACCCTGTCGAAATCTTCGCAATAATAGGTCTTTACAATGCCCGCTCCCGTTTCTGCC
>JAJYZM010000243.1 GCA_021799935.1 bacterium
TAATTAATTTGTTATTTATTTTTAATTTCTTTTCCTAATCTAAAGCCTATTTCGAGAGCTTTCTTGTTATACTCTTCAAATCCCTTAGGCACCCTTTTCATTAAGGCTTTTTCTATGGAATCGTGAGATACCACTCCGGATATTTCGACCAGTATGCCTAGAGCGATAATATTCAATCCTAAAAGTTTGCCAAGCTCTTCCCTTGCGGATTTTACCATGTCAAGCATATACAGCTTGCCTTTTGCTTTAGACAAGTCGGTAACGAGTTCTTTATCGGCTATAACTATGCCGTCGTCTTTAACATCGTTAATATATTTGTTGAAAGATTCCTGAGTCAAAGAAACCATATAGTCAACTTTAGTAGCTTTCGGATATTCTATAGGGTTGTCCGATACGATTACTTCGGATTTACTTGAACCCCCCCTTGCTTCCGGTCCATAAGACTGGGTTTGAACGGCGTTTTTGTTTTCATAAATCGCAGCGGCATCCGCCAGTATGATTCCGGCCAATATTAATCCCTGACCGCCGGAACCCGAAAACCTAAATTCAATTCTGTCGCTCATATTTTAGTTACCCTCTTAATATTAGATTATTTTGTTTTTATCGATTCTAATTTTTTATAATATTCCGAGCTAAATTCCGGCTTATCTGTTTTTTCAAACAAAACCCCGGTTTTAAATCTCCCCGCCAGTTCTTCGGCAGACATATTTTCGGCCGAACGTGCGGCTATGGCTTTTTCTTTCTGATATTTAACCATATCTACCGGAGATTTCATTTTATTTCTCCTTCCGTATGAAATATGGCAGTTGGTTATAACGTCCAGTACGGAAAAACCAGTGTGGTTCAGCGCGTTTACCATAAATTTTTCTAGCTGAACCGCATGATATGAGGTCGAGCGCCCGACCCATGTAGCCCCTGCAGCCTGCGCCAGATTGCATACGTCGAAAGGAGATTCTATATTTCCGAAGGGCGTGGTGGTAGAATAGCTGTCCAAAGGCTGGGTGGGCGAATACTGTCCGCCTGTCATTCCGTACGTGTAATTGTTAAAAACGATTAAAGTCATATCTATATTTCTTCTCGCGGCATGGATAAAATGGTTTCCTCCTATCGCCAACGCATCGCCGTCTCCGGAAATCGTAATGACTTTAAGCCTGGGTTTATACATCTTTATTCCTATTGCAAAAGTCAACGCCCTGCCGTGGGTAGTGTGGATAGTATTAAAATCGACGTAGCCGGGCAGTCGCGAAGCGCATCCTATACCGGAAGTAATAACGACCTCGTCTTTGGAATATCCGCATTTGTGTATAGCCCTTAACAGCGCCTTAAGGATAATTCCGTCTCCGCATCCCGGGCACCAGATATGCGGAAGCGTATTTTTTCGCAGGTAATAATCGTAATCGAATTTTGTTTTTATCATTTTAAAATCTCCCGACAAAGTTAAAAAAAATTAATTAAAGTTCCGATACTTCTTTAATCTTAGCATAAATCTGATCCGGCGTAATAGGTTCTCCGTTAACTATATTTAATCCGTAAACTTTGCTTCCGCAGGCATTTCTTTGAACTTCTAAAATTACCTGCCCCATATTCATCTCGGGAACCAGAATCTTTTTTATTTTTTTTGAAAGGTTTGAAATCTGTTCTTCAGGGAAAGGCCAAATAGTAATAGGCCTGAACATTCCAGCTTTGATGCCGGCGGCTCTTGCCATCATTATGGCCTGCCTTGCCGACCTTGAAGTCGAGCCGTAAGCTACGATAAGTATATCTGCGTCTTCCAACTGGAACTCTTCAAATTTTTCAATGTCTTTTATATTTTTATATATTTTATCTATGAGCCAGTTTTCCGCATTTTGTATTACATCAGTTTTTTGGGAAGGGAACCCGGTTTCTCCGTGGATAAGACCGGTAACGTGATAACGGTATCCTTCTCCCATAGGGGCAAGCGGGGTTACCTTGCCGGAAGTGAAGTTATACGGGTTGTATTTTTCGGGCGGTACGTCCGGAAGTTTGACGTCTATTATCTCTACTTCGTTTTTATCCGGAATAACGACCTTTTCTCTCATATGTCCTATGATTTCGTCGGTTAAAATCATTACGGGCGTTCTGTATTTTACTGCAAGATTAAACGCTCTTATAGTTTCGTAAAGAGATTCGTTAACGCTCGACGGAGTAATGGCTATAATGGCATGGTCGCCGTGAGTTCCCCATCTTGCCTGCATAATGTCGCTTTGGGCGGGAAGCGTAGGCAGTCCGGTAGAGGGACCGCCCCTCATAACGTTAATAATTACGCAAGGTATCTCGCACATAGAAGCATAGCCGATATGTTCCTGTTTAAGAGATATTCCGGGTCCCGACGAAGCGGTAATAGCCTTTGCTCCGCCCAGGGCGGCTCCAAGAACCGCGCCAAGCGCGGCAATTTCGTCTTCCATCTGCAGGAATACTTTTCCTATTTTAGGAAGTTTATTAGACAAAATTTCTGCTACTTCCGAAGAAGGTGTTATAGGGTAGCCCGCAAAAAAATCGCACCCTGCTATAACGGCGCCTTCCGCAATAGCTTCATTACCCTGCATTAATTTTATATTTTTACTCATAATTTTATTGTTCCTCCGTTATTAACTGTTTTATTCTACGCTAATCGAAAAATCGGGACATAGATATTCGCAAATATTGCATTTGGTGCATTTAGATATATCGACGACCTCGGCTACCTCTTTATTCATTACAAGCACGCCTTCCGGGCAGAATGCGACGCATATCTCGCATCCCTTGCAATAATTAACGATAATATCGATTTTCACTTCTTCTTTCTTCCCCTTTCCCGAAACTTCTTTTATAGTAAGATTATTTTTAGTTTTAATTTCGGTTTCTATGCCTTCGCATACAACATAGTTAGCAGGACTTAAGGTCGCTGTCGAATTATCCGCGCTATTTGATTTCATGTTTTCCTTTTCAGGCACGTTAGCCTCCTACTAAAATATTAATATTAATTTATAAATTTAAAGCCTTTTTAGCAGTTTCCGCGATAACCGAAGGATTATCGGCTATATGGATTCCGTTTTTTTCCATTGTTTTAAGTTTTTCCGATGCGGTTCCTTTTCCGCCGGATATTATGGCTCCGGCATGCCCCATTCTTTTTCCGGCCG
>JAJYZM010000244.1 GCA_021799935.1 bacterium
ATAAATATATATACTATAGGCAGGCCTAATTATAAAGGATATTTATTTAAAAAAGGTAATAAAAATTTTTTTATTCTGGCATTCGGACGGTCTATTTTATACGGCCGCGGAAAAAAGATAGCCCGGCCTTTTAAAAATATATATTCCGTTTCATATTCTCAATTTAGCGCCGCCCCGAATTATTCCGTCCATATAGTCTTCAGGCAAAACGCTTTGGCGGAACCACGGATAAGAACGATAAATATAGGGAATAACCGCTATAATGTTGTTTTATATGTTTTAAATAAGGCAGGCAGGTTCAAGGGAAAAACCTCAACCTTAAAGATTAAAAAACCCGCCGCGTTCAGGGGAGTACATTTCAATGTTTTTCTCGATGCGGGCCACGGCGGAGGCGACCCGGGCGGCATAGGGCCTATGGGACTGCCGGAAGATTTTGTTAATTTGAGTATTGCGCTGAAACTAAAAAAACTTTTAGAAGCCAAAGGCATAAAAACGGAAATAGACAGGACATCTAATATAAACGTGAGCTTGCAGCAAAGAGCGGCTGAGGCGAACAGAAGCGGAGCGAATTTGTTTATAGGCTTATACTGCAATTCCGTCGTCGTTCCTTATCTGTATGGAACGACCGTTTATTATTTTCACAAAAATTCCTACGGGTTTGCCGGCTATTTAGAGCATTATATTTCCTCAAAGTTAAATCTGAAATACGACGGGGTCGTAAGAGACGACCTTTACGTGCTGAGGTTTACGACGATGCCGGCTGTCGTTATCGAATACGCTTTTATTTCTAATCCTTATGAAGAACATCTCCTGGGTTCTTCAACATTCAGGCAGTTGATTGCGGGCGGCATAGCCAATGCAGTTTATAAATATTTTATTATAGAAAAAAAGTAAGCGAAAAAAGAATGGAAAAAAAAATAGCGATAATCGATTACGGAATGGGAAACCTTAAAAACGTCCGCAACGCTTTTAATTTTTTGGGATACGACGCCGAGATTACCGGAAATTATAAGCATATCGAAGAAGCTGACTATTTAATTCTTCCAGGTGTCGGCGGGTTTAAAGACGCTATGTTAACGCTTAAGCAAAAAGGACTTATCAGTCCGGTTAAAGACGCTATCGCTGAGGGCAGGCATTTTTTAGGAATATGTCTGGGCATGCAGCTTTTATTTGAAACCTCCGAAGAATTCGGTTATAGCGAAGGGTTGGGAATTTTAAAAGGAAAGGTAATAAGGTTCGACGATAGCGTTATTCCCCTTATACCGCATATAGGATGGAACGATATAGAAATTTTAAAACCGGCAAAAGAGTTTAACGAAATAGCAAACAACAGCTTTTTTTATTTCCTGCATTCATATTATTGCGTGC
Organism: bacterium; assembly: GCA_021799935.1. The sequence continues at coordinate 1,369 of JAJYZM010000244.1, forward strand.
CCGAAGAAGATATAACCGTCGCGGTTTGCGATTATTACGGTAAATTCAGCACCTGCGTAAAAAAAGACAACATTTTCGCCTGTCAGTTTCATCCTGAAAAAAGCCATACCGCCGGATTGGCGTTATTAAAAAATTTTATAAATAATTAATTAAATTTATGATTATAATACCCGCTGTAGATATTCTGGGTTCAAAATGCGTCAGGCTTACTATGGGAGATTACGAAGTTAAAAAGGAATATGAACTTTCGCCCGCGGAAGCCGCGTTGAACTGGGAGAGGCTCGGGGCGAAAAGACTGCATTTAGTGGATCTCGACGGCGCTAAATCCGGAAACCCCGATAATTTTAATATTATAAAAGATATTATAAAATCAGTAAAAATTCCCGTGGAGGTCGGCGGAGGCGTCAGAGACGACGAAACGATAGAAAATTATTTTAATATCGGCGCATCTTATATTATTCTAGGCTCGGTATTATTCAAGAATATTAATTCCGTCGAGGCTTCCCTGCTAAATTATAAGGGCAGAATCATAGCCGGAATAGATTTATACGATGAAAAAATAGCAATTTCCGGCTGGAGAGAATACGTCGAAACGCCGTTCGGCGAAGCGGTGGAAAACTTAAGAGACCGCTACGGAATACGAACTTTTATATTCACCGATATTAAAAAAGACGGGATGCTCGCAGGGGTTAATTTAGAACTTATGTCGAGGCTTGCAAAATTAGGCGTTAATGTCATAGCGTCCGGAGGGGTTTCCGGGCAGGGCGATATCGTTAAACTGAAAGAACTCAATCTTCCGTCTCTCGAAGGCGTAATAGTCGGAAAGGCTCTATACGACGGAAGACTTGATTTGGAAAAGGCAAACGACTTATTGTAATGGTGCAATAAACGGCAAAGACTTGATTCCTGCGAAAGCAGGAATCAAGAATGACTTAGTATTGAATACTTAAGCAGTTTTCTATTATAGGATTAAGATAAATCTATGCTTGCAAAAAGAATAATACCGTGCTTAGATATTAGAAACAATGAAGTCGTTAAAGGTATAAATTTTGAAGACATACGGAGCGCAGGCGACCCGGTGGAGCTTGCAAAAAGATACGACGGAGAACTTGCCGACGAGCTTATGTTTTTGGACATAACGGCTTCGCACGAAAAAAGAAAGACCATTCTGGAACTCGTCGATAAGATTTCCGAAAATATTTTTATTCCGTTCAGCGTAGGCGGCGGCGTTTCCGAAATAGAAGATATAAGGGATTTGCTTAACAGCGGGGCGGACAAGGTTTCTATTAATACCGCTGCGGTGCTGAAACCCGGTCTTATAGACGGCGCGGCAAAAAAATTCGGTTCATCTACTATAGTAATAGCTATAGACGCAAAAAAAATAGGGGATGAATATATCGTTTTCACGCACGGCGGAAGAAAAAATTCCGGAATCAACGCTGTAGATTGGGCGAAAGAGGCTTATAACAGGGGCGCCGGAGAAATACTGCTGACGAGCATGGACAGGGACGGGACGAAAAACGGCTATGAAATAGAACTTACCTCGTCAGTCGTTAAGAGCGTAAAAATTCCGGTGATTGCATCGGGAGGCGCAAGAGGAGCCGAGGATATGGAAGAGGTCTTCGTTAAAGCCGATGCAAGCGCTGCCCTTGCCGCCTCGATATTTCATTATGAAAATTCGGGCATTATTCCTATTAAAAAATATTTAAGGTCCAAAGGGATTAACGTAAGATTATAAAAACAGGACAATGGATAAGAAAGAAAAT
>JAJYZM010000245.1 GCA_021799935.1 bacterium
TCGATTCCATAAGGGATTTAAAGGAAAGCATAATATACTCCCCTCAGAGCTTCAGATTTAAAATTTATATAATAGACGAAGTTCATATGCTGTCCAACAGCGCGTTTAACGCCCTTTTAAAAACTCTCGAGGAGCCGCCCGCGCATGCAAAATTTATCTTCGCCACTACGGAAATTCATAAAGTTCCCGAAACCATACTGTCGAGATGCCAGAGGTTTAATTTCAAAAGAATACCTACAAAAATTATTTTCGACAAACTAAAAGAAATCGCCCTTGCCGAAGACGTTTCGGTAACCGACGAAAATCTTATGGTTATCGCTTCGCTTGCGGACGGTTCGCTGAGAGATTCGCTTTCTATTCTCGATACCGCTATCTCTTATTTCGGAAAAGATATAAAAGAAGACGTTTCGCCGGTGCTGGGATTGACGACTAAATCTATAATATTTAATCTTATAAATGCCCTGTTTGCGAAAGATTACGAAAGCTCGATAAAAGCGGCGAGAGAGATATACGAATCCGGCGCCGACTTAAGACAGTTTATGAAACAGGCGGCATTTTATATAAGAAATATTTTAATCGTAAAACTAAAATATAAAGACCTCGTTTACGATTTGACCGACGAAGAAATTAACGCTTTAATTCCATTCGCCGAACAAAAATCTACCGAAGAACTTTTAGATATGCTCGATATTATTATTAACGCGGATATGAAATACCAAAGAATTTCATCGCCCCTGCTAATGCTTGAACTTACCCTTTTCAGGCTTTTTAATATTCCGCAAAAAAAAGACGTGCAGGAACTTATAAGCAGGCTTAATAATTTAAAAGCCGCCTATGCGCCTGAAGCCTCCGGCGCACACGCCGGCATTACGGAACAATCCGGCTTAAAGAATAACGATAAAATAACGGCGACTGATACGACGTCCGATGCGGCAACTATGAAAAATTCAAATTCGGCGCCGGATAAACCCGTTAAATCGGCAGATGGAAACGGTTATTCTTTAGAACATGAAAAATTATTCGACCATTTTTTAAAGACTGACGAAAAATTGAATGAACTTAATAAAAAAACAGAATCGGCAGACAGCGTTATTGCGGATACAGCGAAACAATCCCGCGGCGAAATAACCGCAGATATAAAGTCGGATTCGGCGGATAAGAAAGAATCCGGCGGCATAATAGAAAATATTAAAGAAATATTCGGAAGCGGCATCGAAAGAATTGAAAAAAATTAAAAAGTTAATTTGCAAAAAAACTTTAAATCGAATAAAATATTACTAAAAAATAGGGAGGGCACGCTATATGTCTAAAAACATCGCCGGCATGTTAAAGCAGGCGCAAAAACTTCAATCCGATATGCTTAAAATGCAGGAAGAATTAGGCTCTAAAACAGTTGAAGCAAGCGCGGGCGGAGGAATGGTTACGGCAAAAGTAAACGGAAAACAGGAGCTGCTTGAAATCAATATAGATAAAACCGTAGTAAACCCGGACGACGTCGAAATGCTTCAGGACCTCATAGTAGCTTCCATAAACGAAGCCCTTAACAAATCGAAAGATATGGTAACCGGCGAAATGTCTAAATTAACCGGGGGGCTTAACCTGCCCGGTCTTTTCTAACCGGCGGCTTTATGTCTTTAAATCATTCCGATTACGTCAAGGATATAGTCTTTGCTTTTAAAAAACTGCCGGGCATAGGCGAAAGGTCGGCAAGAAGATTAGCTTTTTATATACTGTCCCAAAACGAATCCGTAGCCTACAACCTTGCGGACGCAATAAAAAATGCAAAACAGAATATAAAGCTGTGCAAAAACTGTTTCAATCTCAGTTCCGACGAGATGTGCCCTATATGCAATAATCTGTCCAGAAACCATAAACAGCTTTGCATCGTAGAAAACCCGGAAATAATATACGTATTTGAAAAAAGCGGCAATTACAACGGATATTATCATGTTTTGCACGGCTTAATCAATCCTCTAGAAGGCATTACTCCCTCCGATATCAGGCTTAGAGAGCTTGCCGTAAGGGTGGAAACCGGAAGTTTTGAAGAAATAATACTTGCGTTAAATCCTAATTCCAACGGGGAAGCGACTTCAATATATATACAGAAAATTCTATCTCCTTATAACGTCCGCATATCCGTTCTGGCACGGGGAATCCCAATCGGTTCCGATTTGGAATACGTCGATAAAGATACTCTTTCCGAAGCCATCAACTATAGAAAAAAATTCGATTAATTTTAAAATTTTTCGGCATATTGACATATTTATAAAAAACTAATAAAATGTTAGTTTTCGATTATATAAATTTCTCTTAAATTTAAAAAGACATATATAAATTATCGGATTATGCCGATTAACCTGTTAAGATAAAAAATGATTGCTATTAAACTTATTAATTAAATGTTTGACGGACTGAGCACGAAACTCGAAAGGGTTTTTAAAAATCTTAGGGGCTACGGAAAGCTGTCGGAAAAAAATATAGAGGACAGCCTTAAGGAAGTAAGGCTGTCTTTGCTTGAAGCCGACGTGAACTACCTTATAGTAAAGGAATTTATAGAATCCGTAAAAAATAAGGCTATAGGCGAAAAAGTAGCGGAAAGCCTTACTCCTGCCCAGCAAATTATTAAAATAATACGGGACGAGCTTGTCGAATTGTTAGGAAATAACGAACCTTTAAATATTAAGGCAAAGCCTCCCGTAATTATAATGCTTATAGGACTTCAGGGTTCCGGCAAAACGACTACCGCAGGAAAACTCGCGCTGTATCTTCACAGGATGAAGCGAAGCGTATATCTTGTTCCTGCCGATGTTTACAGGCCCGCCGCCATATTACAGCTAAAAAAAATCGGCGCAAGCATTAACATTCCGGTTTACGAAACCCCCGAAGAAAACGGAAAAGTTTTACAAAAGCCCGACGAGATACTTAAAAATGCAGTGGAAATTGCCGAAAAGCATGCTTACGATACCATAATCGTCGATACTGCCGGACGTCTCGAAATAGACGAGCCGCTAATGGACGAACTTAAACTTCTTAAAAATAAATTTAATCCTAACGAAATTTTATTCGTAGCAGATTCTATGCTCGGGCAGAGTGCCGTAACGGTAGCTAAAACGTTTAACTCTGCGCTCGACAT
>JAJYZM010000246.1 GCA_021799935.1 bacterium
GCTCTACGGCATACCGTGCGGTAAAGCGTTCGTCTTTCCAATCTATCTTGCCGGCTTCCATTTTGGCTATGTCCAGTACGTCGTTTATGAGGGAAGTAAGCCTCTGCCCTTCGGATATTATTATGCCTAAGTTGCTTTCAATCTGGTCTGCGGTTTTTTTAATTTTTTTATCTTCTAAGTTAAGGACGGGATATACGGAGTCTTTAAATTTCCTGCTTATGATGTTCGCAAAACCGAGTATGGAAGTAAGGGGCGTCCTTAATTCGTGCGATACGGTGGATATGAAATCGGTCTTCATCATATCGACTTCTTTTTCTTTCGTGATGTCCTGATAAATCCAGACGGAATCTGCGCCGCCTGCCTCGCCGGGGTTGACCGATTTTCCCGTCAAGAGGCACCAGAACTCCGAGCCGTCTTTTCTTTTGGCTATTAGTTCCAGCTTAGCTTCTTTTCCTTCGGCAAGGTCGGAATATACTATTCTGCCTACTTCTTCAAAATCGGCATCCGAGCGGTAAAGTATTCTGGTGGTGTAGCCGAGCATCTCTTCCGGCGAATCGTATCCGAACAATTCGGCCATTTTTTTGTTTGCCGAGACTATATGCCTGTGTTCTAAAAGAACTATGCCGACCAGCGAATTATCCAAAATAGCCTTGTAAATATTGGACGACCCTGATATATGGTTTAAACCGGAAACAGTCTGTTCATTCATTATAAAAGCTCCTGTAAATTATTTAATCTTAATTAAAATATAAGCAATTTACGTGCCATCATGAAAAACAGGATTAATTACGCCGATTTTTTTGTAAACGGGCCGCCTAAGAGGCTTGCGCACCCAAAAACATAGTGCAACAAAGTTGGCATAACGAGAACTAAATTGGCAGAAAGGGATAAATTTTTATAAAATTTCGCGGACTTTTTTTACTATGTCGTCTGGATTAAAAGGTTTGGTCATATACATATCGGCTCCGGATTCCATTCCTTTTAATTTATCTATCTCCTGGCCTTTTGCCGTGAGAAGAACTATGTATATACCGGGGATTTTTAGGTTGTTTTTTACTTCCGAGCATACTTCGAACCCGTTCATTTTAGGCATCATTACGTCGAGAAAAACCATGTCCGGCTTGTTTTCTTTAATCGAATCAAGGGCTTCCGTACCGTTTTCGGCGGTAAAAATCTCTAATCCCTCGTCTTCGAGATCTTCGAGCGTCTGCTCTAAAAGCAGCCTTATATGAGGTTCGTCGTCTGCTATAAGAACTTTAGGCATTGCTTCTCCTTAAATAATTTTATTTTTATAATATAAAATATACGGTAGATTATGTCAAGCTAAAATAAACGCGAGGGGGAAACTATTTAGAGCCGCCCTTATTTAAAAGCCCATCAACCTCGTTCAGTAACTGCGGGTATTCGACGCCTTTAATGAGATATTTTTCCACTCCTATTTTAAATCCGGTCTCTTTGTCTTCGACTACGGATAAAATTATTATTGGAATATTCATAGTATCGGGACTGTTTTTTAATACCCTTGCCACGTCGAATCCGCTTAAACCGGGCATCATAACATCTAATATAATAAGGTCGTATTTTTTATGCTTTATTTTATTTAAGGCTTCTAATCCTTCGGCAGCTTCGTCCGTAATATAGCCGGCATATTCGAGCTCCTGCTTCAAAAGCCTTCTTATGCTTGCGTCGTCGTCAACTATCAGTATGTTTTTGGAAGAACTGCCGAAGTTTAATGCGGGAGGGGTCGAGTTCTTAAGCTGTTCTATAAAATCTTTTATATGCGCGGAACTTGCTTGTTCTTTATATAAAGGAGCGGTAAAATAAAACGTGCTTCCTTCGCCTTCGGCGCTTTCCGCCCATATTTTCCCTCTGTAATGCTCTACTATCTGTTTGCATATGGGAAGCCCGAGACCCGTGCCTTTAGGCTTGTCGGTCAAGGTATCGCCGACCTGTTTGAACTTTTCGAATACTTTGGGGAGATTTTCTTTGCTTATACCCACGCCTTTATCGGAAACGCTTATAAGGATGGAATTATTATCTAATTTTGCGCCGACCTTTATATCTCCGTGGGAAGTAAACTTTACGGCGTTGGATAGAAGATTTATGATAACCTGGATAAATCTGTCCTTGTCGGCAAATATATCCGGAAGACCGTCTTCTATGTCCGTTACTATGCCGAGCTTTTTTTCCTGAAAAAGCGAAGATGTTGCCGATACGGCATGCTCTACGGCATACCGTGCGGTAAAGCGTTCGTCTTTCCAATCTATCTTGCCGGCTTCCATTTTGGCTATGTCCAGTACGTCGTTTATGAGGGAAGTAAGCCTCTGCCCTTCGGATATTATTATGCCTAAGTTGCTTTCAATCTGGTCTGCGGTTTTTTTAATTTTTTTATCTTCTAAGTTAAGGACGGGATATACGGAGTCTTTAAATTTCCTGCTTATGATGTTCGCAAAACCGAGTATGGAAGTAAGGGGCGTCCTTAATTCGTGCGATACGGTGGATATGAAATCGGTCTTCATCATATCGACTTCTTTTTCTTTCGTGATGTCCCTAACGGTAACTACGACTCCCATAAAAGCGTCGGCGGCATAATCGTCTTTCGAAAGGCTGTTTTCGATATCAAGATACATCGAAGTAGCGGTAGCCTTGCAGATTCTGTTTCCGCTAAGCTCGATTTCATCGGTATAAATAGTTTTTTTGTTTATATCTCTGTTTAAAAATACTTTATTTATCAATTCATTCATTTTTTCGTCGAAAAGATCGGACAAATCTCCGCCTATTTCCTTTTCGTTAAAACCGAACATAGATAAAAAAGCAAAATTATACGACGATATTTTTTTATGCAAATTCACGACGAAAAGAGCATCCGATAAACTGGAAACAATAACCGACGATTGGCTTTCCTGCTTTTTTCTTTCGTCTATATCCTGAAATATCCAGACGGAATCGGCGTTATCTAATTCGCCCGAACTGACCGATTTTCCGGTTAGAAGGCACCAGAACTCCGAACCGTCTTTTCTTTTGGCTATATATTCCACCTTATACTCAAGCCCGGCTTTTACCGTCGAGTATGCGCTCCTGCCTATTTCCTGGAAATCGCGGTCGGAACGGTAGCATATTCTCGAT
>JAJYZM010000247.1 GCA_021799935.1 bacterium
GGTATCTATTTCCAGCATATCGCCGTTATCCATTCCGTCGGTATCGGCTTCAAGTATAAATAATCCTATATTAAAGGCATTCCGATAAAAGATCCTTGCGAAACTTTTGGCTATCACGACAGGCACTCCGCTGACTTTAATAGCTCTTGGAGCATGCTCTCTCGAAGAACCGCAGCCGAAATTATTTCCCGCGGCAATAAAGTCTCCTTTGGAAACTTTTGACGGAAACGATTCGTCGGCGTCTTCCATACAGTGCTTTATTAAATTTTCGTCGCTTGAATCGTTTAAATATCTTGCGGGTATAATAGCGTCAGTGTCTATATTGTCTCCAAATTTAAAAACTTTTCCGCTGAATATCATAAATAATGGCTCCTTTATAAATATTAAAAGCTTTAACTTAATTACTCCATATTTTCTGGATTCCTGCCTTCGCAGTAATGACACCCTTTTGAGATAAAACGATAAACTTCTCTATATGTCATTCCTGCGAAGGCAGGAATCCAGAATTACTTATTTTATTTGGAATTAAGATACCTCATCCGGACCTGCGATTTTGCCTAGTATCGCGGAAGCCGCGCAGACTGCGGGATTTGCAAGATAAACTTCACTGGTAACATCTCCCATTCTTCCTTTAAAATTCCTGTTGGTGGAAGATATGGCTCTTTCGCCGTCGGCCAATATTCCCATATATCCGCCTAGACAGGGTCCGCATGTTGGAGTGCTGACCACCGCTCCGGCATCCATAAAAATATCTATCAAGCCTTCCTTTTCAGCCATCCTGTATATATCGGGGGTGGCAGGAATAACGATAAGCCTTGAATATTTTGCTATTTTCTTCCCCCTTAAAACCCCTGCGGCAATTCTTAAATCTTCTATCCTTCCGTTTGTGCATGAACCTATAACGGACTGGTCTATCTTGATGTTTTTTGCCGAAGCCTCGTTAATATCTATGCTGTTTTCCGGAAGATGCGGAAAGGCAACCTGAGGATTAATAGATTCTGCGTCAAATTTTAACACTTTTGCATATTCGGCGCCTTCGTCGCTTTTATAAAATGTATAATCCCTTTTTGCTCTGTTTTTAACATAGTCTTCGGTAATTTCGTCCGGTTCAAATATTCCGCTTTTTGCTCCGGCTTCTATAGCCATATTGGATATGGTAAATCTGTCCGACATTCCCAGATGCTTAAAAGTGCTTCCGGCAAATTCCAATGCCATATAATTAGCCCCTTCTACGCCTATCTGCCCGATAAGATAAAGAACTAAGTCTTTGCCGGATACCCATTTTTTAGGTTTGCCTTCAAAAATTACTTTTATGGATTCGGGAACTTTGAGCCATAACTCGCCGAAGGCAAAGGCATAAGCGAGATCCGTAGAGCCTACCCCCGTGGCAAAAGCCCCCAGAGCGCCGTATGTGCAGGTATGGGAATCGGCGCCTACTACAAGATCGCCCGGAAGTACTATGCCCTTTTCGGGCAGAAGAGCATGCTCGACCCCTGCTTCTCCACATTCGAAATAATTCTCTATATCGAATTTCTTTGCAAACTCCCTGAGCATCTTAGCCTGTTTGGCGCTCAAAATGTCTTTGTTAGGAACAAAGTGGTCAGGAACTAAGGCGATTTTTTTTCTGTCGAAAACATGGCTTGTTCCTATAGCTTCAAACTCTTTTATAGCTATAGGGGCAGTAATATCGTTACCGAGAGCGATATCGACTCTGGCGTTCACGATATCTCCGGGAGCGATGGTTTCGTTACCGGCATGATTCTGAATTATTTTTTCCGTAATAGTTAAAGGTCTTCCCATTTTTATCCCCTTTCATTTATAATCTAAAGTTTATACTTATTATGCGCGTATTTCCATTTCGCAGGCCGATTTACCGGCGGTATTTTTATTATGTACGTATAGTTTATTTAGAGCATTGACATAAGCCTTCGCGCTTGCTACCACGATATCGGTATGGGCGCTTCTTCCGGTAATACCCATTCTCTTATCGGCATCTTCTATAGTAACCGAAACATCCCCCTGCGCCTCAGTCGTTCCTCTTATGGATTTAACTTCGTAAGCTACGACCTTTGCCCCGGAATTGACAATTTTTTCTATGGCGTTTATTGCCGCATCGACCGGACCGTTTCCGCATGAAGAGTCATGCTTTAATTCGCCGTCAACCATTAATTTGACCATTGAAAGAGGCGAAACGGTATCGCCGCAAACTACATTTACGTATTTTAGCTCATATTTTTCGAGAGGATGCGATTTTGCGACAAGAGAATCTATATCTTCGTCGTAAATATCTTTTTTTCTATCGGCTAACGCTTTAAATTTGACAAACGCGGCTTCTATTTCTTCGTCCTTTAATAAATAGCCTAAAGACGAGAGTTTTTCTTTAAAAGCATGCTTGCCGGAATGTTTGCCGAGCACTAATTCGTTAGGCTGTCTTCCTACCCGTTCCGGAGTCATAATTTCATATGTGGTTTTTTCTTTTAATACGCCGTCCTGATGAATACCCGCTTCGTGAGCAAAAGCATTTTTGCCTACTATCGCCTTATTAGGCTGAACGGATATTCCCGTTATATGGGTTAAAAGCTGTGAAGACCTGTATATTTCGGTAGTGTTTACTCCAGTAACCGCATTGTATATATCTTTTCTGACGTCTAAAGCCATTACTATTTCTTCTAACGCCGCATTTCCTGCTCTCTCCCCTATGCCGTTAATAGTGCATTCGACTTGATTCGCCCCTGCTAAAATCGCCGATAGAGAGTTTGCGGTGCCTAAGCCCAAATCGTTATGGCAGTGAACGCTGAGTATTATATTATTTATGCCTTCGACTCTTTCTTTTATGCTCTTTATAAAATTAAAAAACTCAAACGGGGTAGAATATCCGACGGTATCAGGAATATTTACGGTCGTCGCTCCCGCCTCTATAACCCCCCCTATTACTTTGCATAAAAAGTCTAAATCAGACCGCGAGGCGTCTTCGGCCGAAAACTCGATATTTTCGGTAAACGATTTGGCATATTTTACCATGTTGACCGCCTTTTCGTATAATTCGTCTCTGGTCATTTTAAGTTTATACTTAAGATGTACGTCGGATGTAGCGATAAAGGTATGTATGAC
>JAJYZM010000248.1 GCA_021799935.1 bacterium
AGCTAATGCACAAATTTGTGGCGCAGCACTATGGAGCGATAGCAGGATTCCAGATGTCTACCACTGGGTTATTGATAACTTTCCTCACAGGATTTTTTGGATTCCTTTTTGGGATACCTGGTGCCACTGTCATTTATACAAGCAATTTTACCAAAAAAGAGAACGGCATAGTGTCCATTGCAGGGCCATTGACTAATTTTGCAGTATTCGGAGTTTTTCTTTCCGTGTACCTGATATTCGGGAACAGCCTTGGAAGTTATATCAGTTATGGTATATCGTTGACTTTGTTCATAAGTATATTGCTTGCCTTCTTCAACATGCTTCCGATATTCCCGCTTGATGGGAGCAAGGTCTTAGCGTGGAATAAACCTATCTATATAACGACTATGGGAATAATATTCATATTAATGATGGTATTTACACCAATTCCATATTACATTATATTATTCATGCTTGTGATTGCGGTCATGTTTTCTCTATTCTACAGGAATGTGTTATAGATTGGTTGTCATGAAAATATTATTTGCTACTGGAAACAACGACAAAATGCGAGAATTTGAGCGCATTCTGAATAATATCAAAATAGAGCAGCTTCAATTGGATATACCCGAAATTCAATCCATTGAAGTTGAGGAAGTTGTAAAATTCAAGGCAGAATATGCTTACAAAGAGGTTGATTTGCCTGTAATTGTTGAAGATAGCGGATTGTATATAGAAGCATGGAACAGGCTTCCTGGTGCATTGATAAAATGGTTTGAATCAGCAGTCAAAAGCGAAGGAATCTGCCGCATGATGAAGAACGAAGCGAATAGGTCAGCTATCGCAAAATGTTGCATAGATTTTTATGATGGTCAGCACAACATATTTTTGGGTGCAGTCAATGGCAAAATAAGCGACAAACCCCTAGGTGAAAACGGATTTGGTTGGGACAACATTTTTGTTCCACAAAAATACCACAAAACATTTGCTGAAATGTCTTCCGAAGAAAAGGACGGAATATCACACAGGAAAATCGCATTAGGCAAACTCGCCGCTTTTCTGGCAAATAAGAACAACTCCCCCTAAACAGAATATATCCCGATCAGGATATATCCCCATTTTCTGCGGTATACATCTTCAAATTCTGGAATTTTCTAAGTATTTGGTTTGATCTTATTCCATACACTTCCTTGATTCCGTTTCTGTATGCAAGCTCTATCAATCTCTGGGTTATTATGCCGTCGAACACTATCGCATATACTCCTTCAATATCTTGAATAGATTGTATAAGCTCCCTTATTGGCACTTCCTTTATCAAGGTTTCATCTTTTCTATACAATCTGCCCCTTAATGTATTTTGTAGTTCACTTAAGGCATTTATACACGCACTATTTGGGAATGCTGCCGTATCATCTATTTTGTTGGTTTTTGAATCTTCACCGTATATGCTTTTGATGTCTTCAGTAGTAACCTCTTCAAATCCTTCATCGTCATTTCTTTTCTTTTCAACACTGCTTTTTTCATAATTCTCTCTTATTTTAGAAGGGCTCAATATCTCATTTTTCTCTCTTTCTGCGGCAATGGTGGGTTTGGATTCGGCCGTGTTTAATACATTAACCTTATTTCCGCCAATTTCGACTTTTTTATCATTTGTTTCCCTTTGTAGTTGTTGCCTGTCTCTGTTATTTCTCTGTTCCTTGAATCTGTTGTTGTAATTGGTGTGCTGCAAATACTGCTCTATAGGTATCTTGTTCCTCAACGCCTTTATCAACTCTTTCCTTGTCAATTCCTCCACTTCTTTTCCGTCTGGTGCCTTTATTATGAAATCGATATCTGCCGATTCAACAATGCCCTTAATTATTATATCTCCTCCTCTATCCCCGTCTACAAATAATGTCGTGTCTTTTTTAGTGCACAAGTCGATTATAGTTTTAGGTATGTTCCCGACTGCCCCTCCTACCGCTATGCAGTTTTCAATGTCGTTTCTCAAAAGGTTTATTACGTCCGCCCTTCCCTCAACAATTATCAGTTCATCCGCTTTGTCTATATCAGGACCTGCAGGAAGCGCTTCAGGGCCATATGTTGATATAATGCTGGCTTTAACATCAGTCTCGACAAGTTCGCTTATCTCCTTGCTGTCGGGTATTTCAGTGGCAAGCATGTTTTTTACCAAATCCTTTGCCCTTGTTATTATTTTTCTTCTTTTTTCGTTTCTTGTGTCCTCAATCTTCTCTACTTTGAATAATGTCTCGAATGGTCCGACTCTATCCACTGATTCTATCGCCGCTGCTAGTATACATGTCTCGACCCTTCCCAGCGATGAAGGAAGATGCAGTTTTCCTAATGTCTTATTGCTGTTTGATGACGCTTCAATCTCAATTCTGCCTATTTTTCCGTTCTTTTGAAGTTCCCTCAGATCTAAACCGCTTCCTAATAACCCCTCAGTCTGGCCAAATACCGCCCCTATTATATCCGGTTTTTCTACGGAACCATGTATCTCAAATTTTGCTTCTACCATGTATTTTATTATATCGATATATGTTTTTGCCATTTCCATCACTTTTCAGAAATAGCCAAGATTAGTGTGTATAATGTATCATTGACGTTCGATTGTATCATTGAAGTTCGATTAAATAATATCGCAAAATGTTATTAAATAAATGTAAAATATTATCCATAATACCACTAATATTAGCTTTTATCTGAAATAATATCTTACTTAAAATATAAAAAAGTATTGTATTTAAACTGCCAAAATAAAAATTCCATTAAATCAGATTTCGTTCAAAAAATACCTATTATTGCTTCTATCTTCCTCGAGATTGCCAGCGCGTTGTTTTTGGTTATTGTATAACTCCTTTTAGTTTTTTTCATTTCTTCCAATTTTATAAAGAACCATCCCTTTCCATTCATTCTCCACGCTATCATTGTTTCCATCCCGGTATTTTCCTGCCATTTTTTGAGCATTTCCAGTTTTTCTATTTCAATTGACACATTCGATTTTTCCCATGCCTTGCATTCAAAAGCCACACCTTTCCCATTTCTTATCCCTACTATATCCGGCGAAGTTGAACTTACTCCGCTTCCAGCCGCTCTGATTACTGAAAAATTATTGCTTTCAAGTATG
>JAJYZM010000249.1 GCA_021799935.1 bacterium
TAATAAAAGAACTGTCTGGATTCGGAATAGATTTAAACGGCGTCGGAGAAAAACTCCAGATTGACGGAGTTAAATCTTTTGAAGACGCTTACGAAAAACTTTTAAAATCTATAAAAAATACGGCTGGCATTTAACTTGTTAGGCTGTTTTAAACTATAAATTTAATACTAATACTAATAAAAGGCTAATAATTCAAAATTTAATTCACAAGAGGAATACGCAAATGGAATTAAAAAGAAATTTCGAGGCAGATGAACTCGGCGAAAATGAATTAAAATTTTTAAAAGACATTGCTAAAAAATGCCGTGCAGATATTTTAAAAATGACGACTGTTGCGGCTTCGGGACACCCGGGCGGCTCAATGTCGTCTATCGATATTTATGCCGTATTGTATGGCTTTTGCAATTTAGACCCTAAAAATCCATTTAAACCAGAAAGAGACCGTATCGTAGTAAGCCATGGGCATACTTCGCCGGGCGTTTATTCGGCTCTTGGAAATTATGGATTCTTCGACGTTAACGATGCAATTATATCTTTTAGAACTGCGGGCTACCCATTTGAAGGGCATATTGAAAAAACAGTTCCTGGGGTAGAATGGGATACGGGCAACCTTGGACAAGGCCTTTCGGCGGCCTGCGGTTTTGCCTTAAGTTCAAGGCTGCATGGTTACAACAACCAGATATATTGCGTTATGGGAGACGGTGAGCAGGCGAAGGGTCAAATAGGCGAAGCAAGAAGATTTGCCGTTAAATATAAATTAAATAATCTTACCGTCATCGTCGATAAGAACGGTCTTCAAATAGGAGGTAAAACAATTGACGTTATGCCTGATAATATTGAAGACAATTTTAAAGCAGACGGATTTCATGTTATAACGATAAACGGGCATGATTTTGACGAAATTTATGAAGCTATAAAACAGGCTCATTCAATTTCTTCTCCTGTAGCTATAATAGCGCATACTGTTATGGGAAAGGGCGTTTCTTTTATGGAAAATCAGGAAAAATTTCACGGCGCAACGCTCAATGTCGGAGATTGCAGAAAAGCTCTTGCAGAGATAGGAGAAAAAGACGATTTGGACGAAATTATAAATAAAAAGAAAGCCGGTTTTAACATAAAGCCGCTTCAGAAAAGAAACAACAACTTTTTAATATTAAAAGACGGCGGGGAGGAAATAATTTACACCCGCGAAAAAAATACGGACAACCGTTCGGCTTTTGGAAATGCGCTTGTAAATATCGCAAATACCTTTAAGAAAAAAAACGGCGGACAAAAAAATATTCCTTTCGCGGTGTTCGACTGCGACCTTGAAGGCTCGGTTAAAACGGGCGCTTTCAGAAAAAATTTTCCCGATAACTTTTTTGAATCCGGCATTCAGGAACATAACACTGCGGTTATATCCGGTGCATTATCTACCGAAAATATACTAACCTTTTTCGCCGATTTCGGAGTTTTCGGAGTAGATGAAGTTTATAACCAGCAAAGATTAAACGACATAAACGATTCTAATCTTAAAGTAGTATGCACACATTGCGGTATAGACGTAGGAGAAGACGGCAAAACCCACCAGTGCATAGATTACTTTGGGCTTCTTAACTCTACTTTCGGATTTAAAGTTATACTGCCTGCCGACCCTAACCAGACCGACAGGGCAACGCGTTATATAGCAACCCATAAAGGAAATTTCGGACTTATAATGGGCAGATCTATTATCCCGGTTATACTTCACGAAAACGGAAATCCGTTCTTCGGAGAAGGTTATGAGTTCAAATACGGCAAAATGGACGCAATAAGGAACGGGGGCGACGTTGCGGTGATATCTACCGGCAATATGCTTGCGCATGCGCTGAAAGGATGCGAGATGCTTAAAAAGGACGGCATCAATCCGATGCTTTTAAACGTATCCTGCCCGAGTGACATAGATACGGAAGACCTCCTACTTGCCGCAAAAACCGGCTTTATAGTTACTATCGAAGACCACAACGTCAAAACCGGCGTAGGAACGGCGATAGGCTCTTTGCTTGCCGAAAACGGCATCTCAGTTAAATTTAGAAAAATGGGCGCCAGATTTTACAGTTCGTCAGGCAAGCCGGAAGACCTCTACACGCTGGCAGGCTTGTCCCCCGAAGATTTATACGGATTCGTAAAAAAAGAATTGAATAAATAATAATACGAATATTAATTATTCCAGCTTCTGCCGTCTGAATTAATAAGGGCGTCCGCCTCTTTAGGACCGAACGACCCCGCTTCATAATTGGGAAAAACGGGGGTTCCGGTTTTAGACCAGCCGTTAATTACGGATGTAATCAACTGCCATGCAATGAGCATGTCGTCGTATCTCGCAAAAAGAGTCTGGTCGCCTACTATTACATCGTATATAAGCCTTTCGTATGCTTCGGGCGGCGAAAGTTTAAACGACGATTTATAATTAAACACCATATTGACCGGTTCTATATCAAGTTTAAACCCGGGGGTTTTGGCTCCGAAATTTATTGCTATGCCTTCGTTAGGCTGAATAGTTATAATTATAGAGTTTTGTTTTATATTTTCTATTCCGATTTTCGCAAATAAGCTGTAAGGCAATTTTTTAAAGAAAATAGCTATCTCGGTTTTATGCATTTTAAGCCTTTTGCCCGACCTTAAATAAAAAGGCACCCCCGCCCACCTGTAATTATCTATAAAAAGTTTCATGGCGGCATAAGTTTCGGTAAGCGTATCGGGTGGTACTCCTTCTTCTTCCTTATAGCTTAAAACCTGTTTCGCACCTATTATTCCCCTGTCGTACTGCCCCCTTACGGTATAATTTTTTATATCGTTTAGACTGAGCGGCCTGACGCTTTTTAAAAGTTTCACCTTCTCATTTCTTAAATCGTCCGCATCCGGAAGTGGAGGAGGTTCTATGGCAACGAGCGACAGCAACTGCATCATATGGTTCTGCATCATATCTCTTATAATGCCTGCCTTATCGAAGTAGCCTGCCCTGAAACCCACGCCTATAGACTCTAAGGCTGATATCTGAATATGGTCTATAAACTTATTATTCCATATAGGCTCGAAAATAGCGTTTGCAAATCTGAACGCAAGTATATTCTGCACGGTCTCTTT
>JAJYZM010000250.1 GCA_021799935.1 bacterium
TTAGCGTATTTTTAATCAAATTATAGGCTTTTATGGTGCTTTTTGCGTCTTTTGAGAGGTTTTTTTTAGATAAAAATTCAATAAAATTGCGGTTTTGCGGTTTTTTTATAGCTCCTATAACCCCCCTACCAGCAGCGGTAAAATTGTCTCCAACTCTTACTCCCGACTGAGTTTGCGGTGCTGACAAAGCGGTCAGCAAAGCGTCAGCACTTTTTATTAAAATATCGTCATCGGCTTCTAATATAGCTTGACTTTTTTGCAGTGAATTTTTCATTTTTATCTCCAAAATTATTTATTTATTTTTTTAAAAATTCGACTTAAATATGAATAATTTATTTTTAAGCCGTATTTTTCATCAATAAATTCCGACAACTGCCTGAAACTCAAACTTTTATCTGTTTTGATTTTGTATAGTTTAGGCATAATCTTAATTAACTTAAGTTCTTTGCTTGCCGATTTTCTATTGTTTTTAAATTTTTTAATTTTTTTTTGGAAAATACCGATAGCTTTATAATCTCCGTCAGTTAGGATTTGTCCAGTCGTTCGCCTTGACTGGACTTCAAGTTCAATCAGGTTTATAATTTTAGCTAAAGCCGTATTAAAATTGTTTGAAAGTGCGTCTTCTTCAAGATTTAATAAATTTGCGGTTAAGTTAAAAGTTTCCTGCAATATTTTAAATTTATCTTTTCTTTTTCTTAATAGTATTTGCAGTTTTTCTATATCAATCATTTTGAATAAACCCCCTCAATGATTTCATTCCGGTTATGTCCCATTTCAAGGGATGTTAAATGGACGGCTTCGGTGTGCGAATAACCATTGCTTTCAAATTCTTTTACCGAATTAATCGCATAATTATGCCTTAGTCTATGAATAGAACCTGAATCGCCTATTGCATTAGAGATTTCGCGATTGATTTTTCCTGCCGAAACAGCGTCGCCGAATTTATCTAAATTGTTTGACGACAAAAATGTTTTAACGTCCGCAATTAAAGATTTGTCAAAAATGTTGCCGACAATTCTATCTTTTCCGCCTTTTGAACTTAAAATTTCAATTTTGTTATCTTTTAAGTTATTAATCGATAGTTTTAATATTTCCGATTTGCGCAGTCCGGCTTCTGCGGCGAGCCTGACGGCAAGATTGACTGCTTTATCTTGAATATTCATAAGTTTTTTGATGTCGGTTTTTGAATATGCACGGACGTCGGCGTGCCGCATATCCTTTTGAACCTGCCTGTTAAAATTTTCGTTTAGCTTAAAATCGTAGTTTCGATTTAGGTTATGGTGTTCGGAATATTTGTTCAAGGCAGTTTCAAATTTATTTAACGCCGCTTTTTCAAGCTGGAAAGTTTTCTGCGCGATATTTTCATTAATTCTTGATTGTAAATATGATTTAACCGCCTCTGCATTAGTTTTAGTCAAATCTTTTAATCCGGCGTTTTCTTTTGCCCAGCTTGCGAATCTAACGACGCTTTCCCTGTATGAATCATTAGTCCTGTAGCTATAAATGCCCGTTTCTCTTGCTATTCCGTGAGAACCTCGCGCGCCTGTTTGCCGCGCATTATTTTTAGCTTCGTATTTAGAATTTCCTATTTCTTTAATTTCCTTAAAAATCTCCGTAACCTGCCATTTTGCGCTGCCTTTCAATTTAACCCCCTATTTTATATTTTACGATAAAATATATATTTAACGTTTAGACAAAGCTCCCGCATATTTAGTTAAGAACAGAAACTTTTTTATCGACGTGTTTGTCGTCGTGTTTATTAAAAAAGCGGCGCATAAACAAAGCGCAAGATTTTTTATGAAAAATCAGATACAAGCCTCTGACGAGCTTAAGGAAATAGCGGCTAAAATCTTTAAAAAAGCCTGAAAATTTTGGATTGTTTTAAACAGGAATGAACGCAATAACTGAGTATTGCAGTTTTTTATAATATATTTTTCAAATAAGGAGTTTCCCGAGCAATACGGGCGTTAGGGAGCAAATCTTTTCTCTCCACCTGAAAGGGGGGGGGTGTGGTATTATAAAGAAGTAAAGATTTGCAAATAAAAAAATTCTATTCTCACGCTACAAATAAAAATGGCATGAACAAATAGAATGATTTTAAGGATTTTTTTAATAATTGGATTTTTTGGACAAGCCTGTCCGTAGAAGTCAACGGTCTCTTTCCGTAAAGGTGTTATTTAACATTAAGACAGGGATAGCGAAGAACCCTGAATGAAACAAAATTAGGTGCTTACACACGCTTTTGAGATAGGGGAGATGTAAGTCTGCTTACCCTAAATACGTCCTTTTCGCGATGTATTGCGATTGGATATGCAAGTCGTATATTTTATAAAATGTCTAAGGTATTCACCTTAATAACAAATTAAAAAAACATACCGCACGCTACTAATAATTTTATTATAGCATATAAAAACAATAGCCTGTCAAGTATTTTTTTTATTTTTTTAAAGAATATTATTTTATTACTGCTTCGGACAATTTTTTAGCGACGGCTTTTGCTGTTTTGCCATTATTAGAACCCTTCTCTTTTTTAGTTTTGCAAGAGGTAAATTTTTCCTCTTGCATTTTTGGTTTTATTGCTTGCTCTTGTTCAGCTTGAACGCTATTAACGGTAAAATCATCGTCATCGGCAAAATTATTATTATCTATATCCGCTTTATCCTCATCGCTGTTTATATCGTCGGCGGCGTTATTAGAGCAAGTGGACAATTTGTCCACTTGACTTATCCGTTTTCCGCCCCAATTGCCTTTCTCTCTTTCATATATCCTGCCCACGATAATCTGTCTTTGCTCGTCCGTTAAGTTCCTGCGTCCGATATGGATAATAATTCAGATGCTAACGATGTTTTTGCCGATGATACTCAAGCCGAAACAAAAATTGAACCCAAAACTAAAAAGAAAGAAAAAGTGGTTGGGGACAAATTGTCCCCAACCACTTTTTCTTTCTTTATATTGGCATCGGTAATATAATGCGGATTGACGTTAAAAAGTTTGACTGCTTTATTTGCGGACTCATTATCTCTATTTTTTTTATTTTCTTTATTATTTAAAACCCCTTGTGGAAATTTTTCCACAAGGGGTTTTTCGGCAGACTTTTTCATT